>NZ_PNOT02000048.1 GCF_002879535.1 Mesorhizobium intechi | reverse complement strand
GCCTTCCCGCGCGAGCTCGTCGGCGCGCTCGTTCTCGGTGTGGCCAGCATGCCCCTTCACCCAGTTCCAGGTGACCTTGTGGCGTCGGTTGGCTTCATCCAGCGCCTGCCACAGCTCGCCGTTCTTGACCGGCTTCTTTTCGGCGGTCTTCCAGCCGTTCTTCTTCCAGCCATGGATCCATTTGGAAATCCCGTCCATGACATATTTGCTGTCGGTGTGAAGCTCGACCGTGCAGGGCTCCTTCAGCGCATTCAGCGCCGATATGGCCGCCAGCAACTCCATGCGGTTGTTGGTCGTTTCGGCCTCGCCACCGGAAAGCTCCTTGGTGGTGCCGTTGAAGCGCAGGATGGCACCCCAGCCGCCAGGGCCGGGATTGCCCGAACAGGCGCCGTCGGTGAAGATTTCAACCTGTTTGCTCATGATGCCCCACATCGGCCAATCCGTATTCCGAAGCCGATTTGATCGCCCGATGGAACCGCATCCGCCTGATATATTCGGTCGGGTCGCGTTTCATGACCAGGCCGCCATCGGGAACGGTCAGCCAGTCGTAAAGCCGGGTCAGCATGAAACGCAGGGCAGAACCGCGCGACAGCATCGGCAGTGCCGCCTTTTCCTCTTCGCTCAGCGGACGCACGCTCTGATAGCCGGCGAGCAGTGCCTTTCCCTTGGTGAGGTTGAAGGAGAAATCCTTCTCGAAACACCATGCGTTGAGGCAGGTGGCGACGTCGTAGGCATATAGGTCGTCACAGGCGAAATAGAAGTCGATCAGGCCGGACAGCTTTTCGCCCAGGAAGAAGACGTTGTCCGGAAACAGGTCGGCATGGATGATGCCCGCCGGAAGGCCCTTCGGCCAGTTGCGTTCGAAATCGGCGAAGTCGGCGTCGACCTCCGCCGCCAGGCCCGGCTCGACCTCGTCGGCCCGGTCGCGGGCTGCGTTCCACAGCTTGCGCCAACCGTCGATGGCGAGCGCATTCGGGCGGGTCATCGGAAAATCGGCACCGGCCAGGTGCAAGGCGGCCAGCGCCTTGCCGACCTCGGCGCAGTGCGTTGCCGTCGGGCGGCGCAGCGAAAGCCCTTCGAGGAAGGTGATGATGACGGCCGGCCGGCCGGCCAGCGTGCCGATGACGCTGCCGTCATGCGCGGTCACTGGCAGCGGGCAAGACACGCCCTTGTTGGCGAGATGGCCCATCAGCCCGAGGAAAAACGGCAAATCCGCCTTGTCGACGCGCTTCTCGTAGAGCGTCAAGATGTAGGAGCCGCTGGAGGTGTGCAGCAGGAAGTTGGAGTTCTCCGTGCCTTCGGCGATGCCTTTGTAGGACAGCAGATCGCCGACCGGATACTGCTTCAGGAAAGCGGCGAGTTCGCCCTCCGCAACGTCGGTATAGACCGCCATCTGCCTTACGCGGCCCCATTGACGAAAGCCATGTCGGCCGGCGTCAGTTCGACATCGCGCAGTACCCGCATGACCGGAAAATCCTCTGTTTCGGTGGCCGTGATGGCCAGGTCGATGGTGACATCGAAGCGCTGGCGGAACGCATCGATGATCTCGTCGACGATGATCTCCGGCGCCGATGCGCCGGCCGACAGGCCAAGCGTCGAAATGGTGCCAATGTCATTCCACGGAATTTCTGCGGCGCGCTGCACGAGAAGCGACATGGTGGCGCCGGCACGCTCGGCCACTTCGACAAGGCGGCGCGAATTGGAGGAATTGGGAGCGCCGACGATCAGATAGAGATCAGCGCCCGGTGCGGTGTCCTTGACCGCCTCCTGGCGGTTGGTGGTGGCGTAGCAGATCGATTCGGCCGCCGGGGCCTGCAGATCGGGAAAGCGCTCCCGCAACGCACGGATGATGCCGGCGGTGTCCTCGACCGACAGCGTGGTCTGGGTGACGAAGCCAAGCGCCTTCGGATCGGCGGGCGCGAGGCTGGCGGCATCTGCCTCGGTCTCGACCAGCGTGACAGCGCCATCCGGCAACTGGCCCATGGTGCCGATCACCTCGGGGTGCCCTGCGTGGCCGATCAACAGCACATGGCGGCCAAGCCGCTGATGGCGCATTGCCTGTTTGTGGACCTTCGAGACCAGCGGGCAGGTGGCGTCGAGATAGAACAGGTTGCGCGCCTGTGCGTCCGCCGGCACCGATTTCGGCACGCCATGCGCGGAGAAGACGACCGGCGACTGCCGGTGTTCGGCCGGTATCTCGGAGAGTTCCTCGATGAAGACGGCGCCAAGGCTCTGCAGCCCTTCGACCACGTAACGGTTGTGCACGATCTCGTGGCGGACATAGACCGGCGCGCCGTATTTCTTCAGCGCCAGCACGACGATCTGGATGGCACGGTCGACGCCGGCGCAGAACCCGCGCGGCTGGCAAAGCCGGATCGTCAGCGGAGGCTTGTTGGTTGTCTGATGCATTAAATCCTGGCCGGTTCGTCAGCGCCGAAATGAGGTGCCTAGCCCTGCCATGTCAAGGGCGTGGGTAGAAAGGGGCGTCGCGCGCGGTCATTCTTCTTTCGCGGGACGGCGAAGCCGCAGGATGAGCACCGCGGCGAGTGCCGCGGCAAGCCCATACCAGGTGACAGCATATTGCAGATGGCTGTTCGGCAGGTCGATGATGGTGACGCCGCCGATCGGCAGGCCGCCGGGATTCGGCGCCTTGTCGGCATCGATGAAGATCGACACCAGCGTGAATCCGGCCGGCAGGCCGGCGCTCGCCGCCATGGTGTCACGGTCCTTCCAGTAGAAGATGTTCTTCGCCACGTCGTTGTCGGGAAGCATCATCGACGGCTTTGCCGGCAGCGGATTGCGGGCAAGCCCGGTGATGGTCACCTTGCCTGGGATCTGCCCCTTGGCGCGCTTGGCCGGGTCTTTCAGATCATAGGGTATGAAACCACGATTGATCAGCACGAATCGGCCATCGTCGAGGGCAAGCGGCGTGTAGACGTTGAAGCCGGCGTCACCTTCCCAAGTCGCGTAGAAATGCCGTTCGCCCGAATGCCGGAACGTGCCGGAGACCGTGACCGGCGTGTAGTCGACGTCGCCGGTCGAGGCGAATTCCTTCTCGACTTCGGCCAGCGGCAGCGGCGCCGAATGGGTACGCCGGTCGATGGTCTGCAGCAGACCTTCCTTCCAGTGCAGGCGCTGGACCTGCCAGGTGCCGAGCGCCAGCAAGATCAAAAGCAGCACCAGACCAAGGCCGAGCAGCAATGCCGATCGTGGCCGCGAACGGCCGGCACCTTTGATGGCTGCCTCGCTCATTCGCCGCGGTCCAGCCGGCCTTCGGCCGCCTTGTTGGCGTATTGGAGAGTGAGCAGCACGCCCTTGATCAGCCGCAGCGCCGTCAGGCACAGCACCAGGGCCAGCGGGATCCAGACCAGCAGATGCAGCCACAGCGGCGGGCTCAGCGTCACCTCGACCCAGAGCGCCAGGCCGACGATGATGAAGCCGATGATCAGGATGACGAAGACCGCGGGTCCGTCGCCCGCATCGGCGAAGGAATAATCGAGGCCGCAATTGACGCAGCGTTTGCCGACGGTGAGGAAGCCGGAAAACAGCCGCCCTTCGCCGCAGCGTGGGCAGCGGCCGTGGAGGCCGGCCGAAATCGGATCGATCGGAGGCCAGATCGCTTTGTCTTCAGTCATCGCTACTGCTCGATCTCTATCGGTGTCCCAGCGGCCACCATTGCCCAGATTTCGTCCATGTCGGAGTCCCTAACGGCAATGCAGCCATCAGTCCAGTCGACCAATTGAAGCAGCCAGCCCCACCGGCCGAAACCATTGGGCTGGCCGTGGATCATGATCATGCCACCGGCGTCGACAGTGCGCGCCATTGCCGCCGCCAGCCCGTCGGCACTGGGATAGGAAATGTGGATCGATCTGTGCGCGATGCCATAGCTGCGCACGACCTTGCCATCGGCGATCAACTCCAGCCGCCGCTCCGCCTTGTGGACATGCACCAGATCGACCTTGTCAGCCGCCAGGGTGGGGGATGCCAGAAGGATGGGTGCGCAAACCGCCCAGGGAATTGTCCGCCGCATCGGCAATCGATCGGCAATCATTGCGCCGAAAAGAAGAAGGCGGCCACGTCGCCGCGGCCGCCCCTTCCTGAAATCCAATCGCGAAGGCCGGATCAGTGGCCTTCGATCACCGCACCAGCCGATCCCCAGACATAGATCGCTGAGAACAGGAACAGCCAGACCACGTCGACGAAGTGCCAGTACCAGGCAGCTGCCTCGAAGCCGAAATGCTGCTTGGGGGTGAAATCGCCCTTTATCGCGCGGATCAGGCAAACCAGCAGGAAGATGGTGCCGATGATGACATGGAAGCCATGGAAGCCGGTCGCCATGAAGAAGGTGGCGCCGTAGATGGAATCCTTGAAGCCGAACGGAGCGTGTATGTACTCATAGGCCTGCACCATGGTGAACAGCATGCCGAGGCCGACGGTCAGCACGAGGCCGTTGATAAGGCCTTTGCGATCGCCATGGATGAGCGAATGGTGCGCCCAGGTGACCGTGGTGCCCGACAGGAGCAGGATGATCGTGTTGTAGAGCGGCAGGTGGAAGGGATCGAGAACCTCCATGCCCTTCGGCGGCCAGACACCACCAGTGAATGTGTGGCGCGCATAGTTCTGCACCTCGCCGGCAAAAAGGCTGGCATCGAAATAGGCCCAGAACCAGGCAACGAAGAACATCACCTCCGAGGCGATGAACATGATCATGCCGTAGCGCAGATGCAGCGACACGACGCGCGTGTGATGACCCTCATGCGCTTCCTTGATCGTGTCCGACCACCAGGCGAACATGGTGTAGAGCACGATGACAAGGCCGATGAAGAACAGCCATGGATTGGCGATGTTGTGGCCGAAGATCGGGAAGGAGCCGCCCTTCAAATACTCCATGAGGCAGACACCGCCGAAGGCCATGACGAGCGCCCCGATCGAGCCCAGGAAGGGCCACGGGCTTGGGTCGACGAGATGATAGTCGTGATGTTTTGCGTGCGCGTCTGCCATATCAACCCCCGAGATTTGCTTCGGTATCTGAAATTGTCTTGCTGGTGCCTTGGACCGGCTCCGAAGAGGCAACCGGCTTGTTCTTCTCGACCGGGAACATCGTATAGGACAGCGTGATCGTCTTCACGTCCTTCAGTTCCGGCACATTCACGATATCGGGGTCCACATAGAACAGGACCGGCATGTCCAGTGTCTCGCCGGGCTTCAGCGACGTATCGGTGAAGCAGAAACACTCGACCTTGTTGAAATACGGGCCCGCCAGTTCCGGCTGCACGTTGAAGGTGGCGCGGCCGGTTACGGCGCGATCGAACTTGTTGGTCGCCTGATAATGCGCCTGCACGGTCTCGCCGATCTTCATGGTCATCGAGCGCTGGACCGGCTGGAATTCCCACGGCACGCCGGCAATATTGGCATCGAAGCGCACGGTGATCTCACGGTCGAGCACGCGGCCGGCATATTGCTTCTCGACACGTTGCGTCGTGCCGCCATAGCCGGTCGCCTGGCAGAACATCTTGTAGAGCGGCACGGCGGCATAGGCCATGCCGATCATGCCGGTGAAGAAGGCAAGGCAGACAGCCGCGACGATGCGGTTGCGGTTCTTGCCGGCCGGCTTTCTGGACGTCTCGACGCTCATCACATCGTGCCCAGATTGTGGCCGAACTTGACGATGGTGGCGATGTAGAAAATGACGACCAGAACCGCCAGCGCCACACCTATGGCGATGGATCGGCTGCGCTGGGCCTTCCTCTGACGCTCGGTCAAGGTGACCGTCTCAAGCTTTTCCTGGACCATGATCATGCCCCACCCATGGCAAGCGCGCGCTCGACAACGCTGTCGGCCAGGTAGGCAGCGAAGATGGCGAAGAGATAAAGCAACGAATAGGCAAACAGCGCCTTGGCCGGCTTCATGATGCGGTCGTTATCGGCCATGCCGAGCACTTTCCATGCGTACCAGACGAAGCCAAGACCAAGCAGTATGGCGGCCACGCCATAGAAAGGCGTCGTATAGCCGAGCAGCCACGGCGCCACGCCGACCGGGGCCAGCACCAGCGCATAGGCGAAGATCTGACGGCGGGTCGAAGCGTGGCCGGCGACGTTGGGCATCATCGGGATGCCGGCCCGCTCATAATCCCCGGACTTGAATAGTGCGAGCGCCCAGAAATGCGGCGGCGTCCACAGGAAGATGATCAGGAACAGGACGATGCTTTCCAGGCTGACCGATCCGGTCACCGCGGCCCAGCCGATAACCGGCGGAATAGCGCCGGCCGCGCCGCCGATGACGATGTTCTGCGGCGTCCAGCGCTTCAACCACATCGTGTAGACGACGGCATAGAAGAAGATGGTGAAGGCCAGCAGCGTCGCCGACAGCCAGTTGACCAGCACGCCGAGCGTCATCACCGACAGCACCGACAAGACCAGGCCGAAGCTGAGCGCCTCGTGCGGCTGGATGCGGCCGGACGGCACCGGACGGCTTGCGGTTCTGGTCATCACCGCGTCGATGTCGGCATCGTACCACATGTTGAGCGCGCCCGAGGCGCCGGCGCCAATGGCAATGGACAGGATGGCGATGACCGCCAGCAGCGGGTTGATGGTCACCGGGGCGGCGACCAGCCCGACAAAGGCGGTGAACACCACCAGCGACATGACGCGCGGCTTCAGCAAGGCGAAGAAATCGCCCGCCGTCGCTTCCGACATGCGGAAGCCCGCTTCGTCTATGCTGGTTTCGTCGACTAGGGCCATGCGTACTCAGTCCATCATTCCGTTGGCCAAAACCGCCGGCGGGCCGGCGGTTTCGTATTCGGGCGGAAGCCGCCTTACTTGATCTTCGGCAGCTGCTCCCACTGGTGGAACGGCGGCGGCGAAGGCAGCTGCCATTCGAGCGTGGTGGCGCCCTCGCCCCATGGGTTGGCGCCGGCGATCCGCTTCTTCTGGAAGGCTTCGAACACGCCGTAGAGGAAGATCGCCACACCGACGGCCGAGATATAGGAGCCGATCGACGAGACATAGTTCCAGCCGGCAAACGCATCCGGATAGTCGATGGTGCGGCGCGGCATGCCGGCCAGGCCAAGGAAATGCTGCGGGAAGAAGATCAGGTTGACGCCGACGAAGGTGACCCAGAAGTGGGTGTTGGCGATGACGGGCGAATACATGTAGCCGGTCATCTTGGGGAACCAGTAGTACCAGCCGGCGAAGATGGCGAACACCGCGCCCAGCGACAGCACGTAGTGGAAGTGGGCGATGACGAAATAGGTGTCGTGCAGCGAGCGGTCGAGGCCGGCATTGGCCAGCTGAACGCCGGTGACGCCACCGATGGTGAACAGGAAGATGAAGCCCAGCGCCCACAGCATCGGCGTCTTGAACGAGATCGATCCGCCCCACATCGTCGCGATCCACGAGAAAATCTTAACGCCCGTCGGCACCGCGATGACCATGGTGGCGAAGACGAAGTAGCGCTGCGTGTCCAGCGAAAGGCCGGTCGTATACATGTGGTGCGCCCAGACGATGAAGCCGACGGCGCCGATCGCGACCATGGCGTAGGCCATGCCGAGATAACCGAACACCGGCTTCTTCGAGAAGGTCGAGACGATGTGGCTGATGATGCCGAAGCCCGGCAGGATCAGGATGTACACTTCCGGATGGCCGAAGAACCAGAACAGATGCTGGAACAGCAGCGGATCGCCGCCGCCATCGGGCGCAAAGAAGGTGGTGCCGAAGTTGCGGTCGGTGAGCAGCATGGTGATGCCGCCGGCCAGGACCGGCAGGGACAACAGCAGCAAGAAGGCGGTGACCAGCACCGACCAGGCGAACAGCGGCATCTTGTGCAGCGTCATGCCCGGAGCGCGCATGTTGAAGATGGTGGTGATGAAGTTGATCGCGCCGAGGATCGACGAGGCACCGGCGATGTGGATCGACAGGATCGCCAGATCCATGGCCGGTCCGGGCTGACCCGAGGTCGACAACGGCGGATAGAGCGTCCAGCCGCCGCCGACGCCGAAGGCGCCCGGCGCGCTCGGCACGAACATCGAGGTGAGCAGCAGGATGAAGGCCGGCGGCAGCAGCCAGAAGGAGATGTTGTTCATGCGCGGGAACGCCATGTCGGGTGCGCCGATCATGATCGGCACCATCCAGTTGGCGAAGCCGCCGATCAGGGCCGGCATGACCATGAAGAAGATCATGATCAGCGCATGGGCGGTGGCGAAGGCGTTGTACATGCTCTTGCCGCCGTCGATCGCGGCGTCACCGTTCATACCGTAGACCATCTGCGCCAGACCGCTGAAGATCTGGATGCCAGGCTCCTGCAACTCCATGCGGATGGCGACCGACAGCGCGCCGCCGATGATGCCGGCCATGATCGCGAAGATCAGATAGAGCGTGCCGATGTCCTTGTGGTTGGTCGAATAGACCCAGCGCACCCAGCCATGATAAGGCTTGTGGTCGTGGCCGTCGTGAGCTGCAGCGTCTGCCATGTTCCGCTCCGTTCCCTAAATCTTGCTGACCCGCGGCATCAATTGCCGGCGGCCGCTACCTTGTTCTGGCCATCGACCTCGGCCATCAGCGTCTTGTTGGCGCCGGGCAGATCGGTCTTGGCCGCAGCCAGCCAGGTCTTGAACTGCGCGTCGGAGACGACACGAATGGCGATCGGCATGAAGGCGTGGTCCTTGCCGCAAAGCTGCGAACACTGGCCGTAATAGAGGCCTTCCTTCTCCGCCTTGAACCAGGTCTCGTTGGTGCGCCCCGGAATGGCGTCGATCTTGATGCCGAAGGACGGCATGGCGAAGGAGTGGATCACGTCGGTCGCGGTGACGAGCACGCGCGTCATCGTGTTGACCGGCACCACCAGCTCATTGTCAACGGCGAGCAGGCGCGGATAGACCTTGCGATCCTCCTTGCCGGCCTTGGCGCGATCGCCATCCTGGAGGATGGCCGAATTGAAGGAGAGCGTGTTGTCGGTCTGGTATTCGTAGTCCCAGTTCCACTGGTTGCCGGTCGCCTTGACGGTCAGCTTGGCTTCTTCCGGCGGGGTGTACTGCGCGGTCAGAAGCTGGAACGAAGGAATGGCGAGGCAGAGCAGGACCACGACCGGGCCGACGGTCCAGATCACCTCGATCAGCGTGTTGTGGCTCGTCTTGGAGGGAACCGGGTTTGCGCTCGCGCGGAACCTGACGATGCAGTAGGCGAGGAGAAGCAGCACCAGGATGGTGATCGGGACGATGAACCACATCGTGTAGTTTCCGAACCATTCGATCTGCCGCATCATGTCGGTCGCCGGCGCCTGGAAGGTCGTCTCCCACGCCACGGGCTGGTCGGCATGGGCGGACGTACCGGCGAAAAGCGCGGTGACAGCCCCAGCACTGGCTAGAAACTTGGCGTCTGCTAGGAAATTTCTCATCGCCCTCTTCGTCTCCCAGTTCCTCGCGGCAGCGCCAACGAGAATAACGAACAATGCCGGGACGGGAATCCCGACAGTCTCAAGCTGGTTCAAACCATACTCTTTTTCCCTCTGCAAGAAAGGAGCGGAGGAAACTGTGCGGCATTTTTGCGCGCAAGCTGAGACGGCTCTTCCGGGGCAGCGGCGATGGCGGCGCATCGCGTATGTTTGGCAGGCTGCTCGCATCATGTCGGCAAGGTGCGCGATGCGTCGTAATTCAGGCGAATTTGGCAAGGAAAAGCGCTGGATTGCCTGTTTCGGGACAGTTCGGCAGCGGTCTCGTCCTTTACTTGGCATTGGCGCGGCTTAAAGTGCCGTGATTCGCAATGGAGCCGTCATGAACTCTTGGCTTTCGAGACTGGGGCATACGAGACCGGGGCTTTCGAGCACCTTGGTCAAGGCCATGTTTCTTGCCGCTTTGTCCGCGGCAAGCCTGTTCGTCGCCGGTCAGGCCAATGCAGCCCAGCCGAGTGGCACCGTGCGCTCGACACATGGCGCATGGTCGATCATCTGCGACACGCCGGCGGGCGCCACCTCCGAACAATGCGTGATGATGCAGAATGTCGTCGCCGAGGATCGTCCGGAGATGGGGCTGTCGGTGGTCGTGCTGCGCACCGCTGACAACAAGGCCGAGATCCTGCGCGTGCTGGCGCCGCTCGGTGTGCTTTTGCCGAACGGGCTCGGCCTCAATGTCGACGGCAAGGACATCGGCCGTGCCTATTTCGTGCGCTGCTTCCAGGACGGCTGCTATGCTGAGGTCATCCTCGAAAAGCCGCTGCTCGACACGCTGAAGACCGGCACGTCAGCGACGTTCATCGTCTTCCAGACGCCTGAGGAAGGCATCGGCATCCCCGTCGACCTCAAGGGTTTTGCCGACGGCTTTGCCGCCCTTCCCTGATCCCGGAGCTTGGCGCGGAACCAGGTTCTGACGCAGCTCTCCTGAAAGCCGCATCGGCCGGCCGTTGTCATTCGTCGACGCCGATCCTCATTGCCGATTGTGCGGGCGCGGCTTCGCGCCTACATCGGGGGAAAGCAATCTTCCCACGGACGGACGCGCCATGAACAGCCTGATCGGCCAATTCGATATTTCCGACGATCGCATCAAGCAGATTGTCGCCGACACCATCAACGGCGCCGACGACGGCGAACTGTTTCTCGAATACAGCGAAAGCGAGGCGCTGATGTTCGACAACGGCCGGCTGAAGACCGCCAATTTCAACACCGACCAGGGATTTGGCCTGCGTGCCGTAGCGGGTGAAGCCAGTGGCTACGCCCATTCGAGCGACCTGTCCGAGGCCTCGCTGCTGCGCGCGGCCGCGGCCGTCTCGACGGTCAAGGGCGGCTATTCCGGTACGCTTGCCGCCGCCCCCGCCCGCACCAACAGCCATCTCTACGGCGACGAGAACCCGATCCCCTCGCCCTCCTTCGAGGCCAAGGCGAAACTGCTGCAGGAAATCGACGCCTGGCTGCGCGCCGAGGATCCACGCGTGCGCCAGGTGACGGCCTCGCTCGCGGCGTCCTGGCAGCATGTCGAGATCGTGCGCGCCGACGGCCAAATGGTGCGCGATATAAGGCCGCTGGTCCGCATCAACGTCTCGGTCGTGGTCGGCGATGGCGACCGCCAGGAAAGCGGCTCCTACGGCATGGGCGGCCGCAAGGCGTTCGGCGACTTCCTGATCGAGGACAGCTGGAAGCATGCCGCCAGGGAAGCGCTGAGGCAGGCGCTGGTCAATCTCGAGGCAATCCCTGCTCCGGCCGGAACCTTCGACATCGTGTTGTCCAGCGGCTGGCCGGGCGTCATGCTGCACGAGGCCGTCGGGCACGGGCTGGAAGGTGATTTCAACCGCAAGAAGACGTCGGCCTTCGCGGGACTGCTGGGCCAGCAGGTCGCCGCCAAGGGCGTTACCGTCGTCGACGACGGCACCATACCGGAGCGCCGCGGCTCGCTCACCGTCGATGACGAGGGCACGCCTTCAGCCCGCAATGTGCTGATCGAGGACGGCAAACTGGTCGGCTACATGCAGGACCGCCAGAACGCCCGGCTGATGGGCATGAATGCCACCGGCAACGGCCGGCGCGAAGGCTATGCACACCAGCCGATGCCGCGCATGACCAACACTTACATGACGTCGGGCGACATGGACCCGGACGAGATCATCGCCTCGGTCAAGAACGGTATCTACGCCGTCTCCTTCGGCGGCGGCCAGGTCGACATCACGTCGGGCAAGTTCGTGTTCGGCTGCACCGAGGCCTACATGATCGAGAACGGCAAGGTGACGCAGCCGATCAAGGGCGCCATGCTGATCGGCAATGGGCCTGACGCCATGCACCGCGTCTCGATGGTCGGCAACGACATGAAGCTCGACAATGGCATCGGCATGTGCGGCAAGGCCGGACAGGGCGTGCCGGTCGGCGTCGGCCAGCCGCATCTCAGGATGAACCAAATGACCGTGGGCGGCACCAGGGTGTGATGGCGGCCTTATAGCCTTCAAATCAGCGTCACGTCCGACAATCCTACGCTTGTCTCACATCGAGGCAAGCGACAATGGCCGGGTCCGAAGAGCTTATCACCACCGTCTCAACCACCGCGAATTGGTCAGGGCCGCGCAGGCAGCGGGGCGCGGTGACGTGCAAGAAGCATAGCGCGATGCGTGGCGGAGCGGCGCCACGCCGCATTGCCGGCCGCGGACACGAACATGTTAACGCCTTCTTAAATGTTTAGTTGATCACGCACGATCGCCCCATTACCTTTGATCGGTCCTCTCGTGCGGTGGTGTTGCCAGTGCTGCGTTCCCTCGGCGTCCTGACTTCCTCCTTCCTGCTTTCCGGTATTTCGCTGTTTGGCGCAACGTCGCTGAATGTCAGTTCGGCATCAGCGCAATCAACCTTGCCCAAGCAGTCGACCTTGTTCGGGAAGACGCAATCATCCTCGGATGCCTCACGCTTTGCCGTGGTCGGCGGCCCCACCAGCGTCCCCTACGGATGGGTCGATTTCTGCCATCGCCGGCCAAAAGAATGCAAGGTGCCGGCTCTTCAGGCCACGAATATCAAGCTGAACGCGCAGACCTTGCGCATCCTCAAGCGGATCAATCAGAAGGCGAATAGTTCCATCAAGCCGGTCAGCAATTTCGATCACTGGGGCACGATGATGGACCACTGGGACTATCCGGTGGACGGCAAGGGTGACTGCAAGATCTACGCGCTCTACAAGCGCAAGCTTCTCATGGAGGCGGGATTTCCCCGGCAGGCGCTGCTGATGACGGTGGTGCACGACCTCGACAATGAAGGCCACACCATCCTGACGGTGAAAACCGACAAGGGCGATCTGGTCCTCGACAATCTGGTCGACCAAATCAGGCCCTGGAACGCCACCGGCTACTACTTCGTGAAACGCCAGTCGCAGCAGAATCCGAATATCTGGGTGTCGATCAACCGGAGAGGCGGCACGCCGCAGACCCTCACGAACGTTGCCAAGCTCGTAGACTGAGCAGCCGTTCACCGCGGTAGCCCAAGCACGCCACGGACGATTGCGGTGGCCGCCGCTGCGCCGCCATGTTTTGTCGCCGGCCGACACGGCCGGGTGACCTCACACAACGCGACCAGCGACGCGTTTCAAGCCTTTGTCTCGTGCAAGTCGCGACCCCAAGCCGGACCACCGCTGGCCGACATGCGCTATTTCTTGCAAGCGGGCTCATTGGGGTGCCCGCAAGACGGCTTCCTGACGGCCGGCGGCTGCGGCTTCGGCTGTGCCTGCCGCTGCACCTGCGGCTGCGGCCGGGCGTGGAACTCCGGCCTCTGCGGCCTTTGCTGACCCTGCACCTTCAGCTGAGGGTTGCCGTTGTTGACCTTGAATTTCTGCTGGACACTGCCACCACCGTTGCCGCTGGCAGGCAACTTGTGGAATTTCGGCCCGTTGCCATTGCCCTGGGCCCCATTGCCTTGCCCATTGGCCTGGCCGTTCGGCTGGCCACCGCCCTGATTGTGAAGCTTGTTGAACTTGCCGTTGGGCGGAGTCTGGCCTGAACTCCGGCCAGTGAGCGCCGAACCGTTGTTCACCGCGTTGACCGCAGGCGCGCCGTTGGCGCCCGGAAGCTTGCGCAACTTGGCATCCTTGCCGGTCTTGCCAGGACCGTTCTGGCCCTGCCCAGCGCCCTGGCCGTTGGCCCCTTTTTGCCCATTCACTACCGGGTTGCCGGTCACGGCGTTTCCACCGGCCGTGGCCTGATTGTTAAGGAGCTTGCCGGACTTGTTCTTGGGCAGGTTCGGGTTGTTGGGCAGGTTGCGTCCATTCAGCACCGGCTTGCCATTGACGAGGGGCAGCGTCTGGCCACCCTGCCCCGGCTTCAGCGGCAGGCCGCCCGGGTTCTGCTTAGGCAGATTCGCGTTGTTGGGCAGGTTCCGCCCATTCAGCACCGGTTTGCCATTGACAAGCGGCAGCGTGTTGCCGTCGGCGCCGGGCAAGGCATGACCCGCCAGCTTGTTGGCAGGCAATGTCTTCGACAGCGGCGTGACACCGCCCGGCTGCTGGCCGCCCTGCCCCGGCTTCTGCGGGAGGCCGCCCGGGTTCTGCTTGGAGAGCACGGTTTCCTTTTTCTGCAGGAAGGCCGGCAACGCCACCTTCGTTGCCAGCGCCGCCGCACCCAGGCCCACGGCGCCAGCAGTCAGTTTCTGGCCGGTGGTGAGGCCACCACCCTGGTTGTTGTTCTCGTTGATCGTCGTGTTGTTGATAGTGGTGTTGTGGATGTTGTTGAAGATGACGTCGTTCGGCGGCGGGGAGATATCACGCGGCGGGTTCACCCAGGCAGGCACCGGCACGAAAACAGGCGTCGGCAGAAGGAAGATACCGACCGGCGGCGGCGGTGGTGCCAGTTCAATGAAGTCGCGCGGTCGCGGCGGCAGGAAGATGACCGCCACGGGTGGTGGTGGTGCGAAATCGAATTCCGGGTCGTCGAAATAGAGCACAGGCCGGTCGACATAGACGATCTCGTCGGGCGGTGGCGGCGGCACGTCGTAGGCGTAAACGGCAAAACCCTGCGGCGGTTCAAGCGCGGCATCGAAATGCTCGAGCCTGCGCCTTGCGTCCCAGGCGTGCGGACCGTGCGGATAGCGATCGAGATAGGACCAGTAGGCTTCGGGCGTGTCCCTCAGCCAGGTCTGGCGCCAGGTGATCGCCTCGCGCCGCGCCGCGAGGATCGCGCGCACGCGCCTGGCCATCGGATCGTGGGGGTAGGCGACCAGAAAATCCTCGTAGCCACGCATCGTGTCGCGATCGAGAGCCGCGATATAGGCATCACGCGCATCGAAGTCGCGGATTTCCTTGGTCCGCATGGCGCCGACCTCGGCCGACGACACCTGCTGCTGCGGGGCATCCGGCCCGCGGTCGAAGAAGACGAAAGGCTCCGTGATCTTGGAGGCGTTCCAGGGCAATTCCGCCCCCTGCGTCACCTCGTTGACACGCAGGCGCGTGCGGTCGAAGACGTCACCGAGTTGCAGGCCGCCATCCCTGATCATCTCGGCAAGCGCCTGCGCATAGGCGCCGTAAGGCCCTTTTCCTTCCGGCGCGACCGTGCCCGGGGCTGCGTTGAAGGCAATCAGCATGTTCGGGTCGGGGTCGACCAGTGCAAGGCCGCCGGCCAGCGGCTGGTTCGACTTGGCGAAGGAGTTTGGCCGCGCCACGTCGAGCACGACGATGTTGACCTTGGTGGGCAGCGCTGCAAGCGGCTTGGTGAGGTCGGAGATCTGCACCGCGGCCATCGGCACGTCAGCGGCGTTGGCGATCTGGGCATCAACGGGCGCGAAATAGTTCTCGCCCTCGAACTGCAGGCCCTGGCCGGCCAGATAGACAAACACCACTGCGTCGGGACCGGCTGCCGTCACCTTGGCGAGGAAATCGCGATAGGCGCCACGCAGCGATTCCTGGTCGACATCGCGCGCGCCGACCACATCGAACCCCGCCGCTTGCAATGTCTGGGCAATCAGGCCGGCATCGTTGGCCGGTGTCGCCAGCGCGCCCGCCGGATAGGCGGCGTTGCCGATGACGAAGGCAAGGCGCCTCTGGTTTTGCGCCAGCGCCGCTGCCGTCGACCCGTACGCGAAAATGGAGAGGGCAATGAAAAAAGCGACGAGTTTCGAGACCGTCCGCATTACGATCATCCGTCAGGTGAGAGTGCCGGTGCTTCCGCCCAGCCGGACTAGGCTGGTACAAGAAGGCGGCTTTGCGGCGTCAATCCGGCCGCTTTGGGCCGGGAGAGGCTGAAGCGCCCGGTCTCAACGAAACGTGATCGCTGGCCGGCCTCAGCCGCGCCTTTTCCTGGGCTTTTCCAACAGGGCGAGCGCCTCGACATGGGACGACCACAGGAACTGGTCGATCGGCGTCACGCTTTTCAGGGTGTAGCCGCCGTCGATGAGGATGCGCAGGTCGCGAGCCAGCGTCACCGGATTGCAGGACACCGCGGCAACGAAGGGGACATCCGAGCGGGCGATCTGCTTCGACTGGTCCTCGGCACCCGCGCGCGGCGGATCGAAGACAAGGCCGTCGAAGGCGTTCAACTCCTTGAACGTCAGCGGCCGGCGGAAAAGGTCGCGACGCTCGCCCGTCACCCGCTTCAGGCCGGTCGCGAATCGTGCCCCCCGATCGAGCGCCGAGAGAGCCGCCGCATCGCCCTCCACCGCATGGACTTCCGACTTCGCGGCCAACCGCAAGGCAAAGCTGCCGCAGCCGGCGAAAAGATCGGCGACCTTCTTGGCTCGCTTCAGATGTGAGCCGACGATCTCGGCCATGGCCCGCTCGGCGGCCTCGGTCGCCTGCAGGAAGGCGCCGGGCGGCACGGCGACAGCGACGCTGCCGAACATGACCACGGGCTTCCTCGGTTCGATGATGATCTCGTCATCGATGGACAGCCTGGCGAAGCCTTGCGCCAGGACAAAGTTGGAGGCGATGCGGCGCTGGTGTTCGCCAAGCTTGCCGGACTCATGCACCGCGATGTCGAGGCCCGACCCCGTCATGGTGACCGCCATCCGGAACGATTTGGTGGTGGCGCATATCAAATCGGCGAGCGACCTCAACCGATCGAGTGCTGCGACGATCGCTGGCAGCGAGATCGGGCATTCCGATATGGAAATGATTTCCGGCGACAGGTGACGATTGAAGCCGAGCAGCATGCCCCCCTCGGCGCGCCGGGCGGCGAGCACGACACGGCGGCGCGTGTGCGGCGCGCAGGCGACCAATTCGTCGATGCTGCAATCGATGCCCTTCAGGGCGTGCACCACCTTGTCGCGTTTCCACTGGCGATAGGCTGCGGCCTCGAAATGCTGGAGGGCACAGCCGCCGCATTCGGTGAAATGGCGGCAGGCGGGTTCGATGCGCAGCGGCGACGCCTCCAGGACCGCCATCAGCGCTGCACGATCCCGTTCGCGCGCGGCGGTGACCGTCTCGCCGGGCAGCGTGAAGGGGATGAACAGGTCGCCGCCTTCGGTTTCGGCAATGCCGTCGCCTTGGGCGCCAAGCTTTCCTATGGTGAAGCGCGCGCTCATCGATCCTTGATCCCACCAAGCAGGAATTCGCGATTGCCGTCGCCGCCCTCGATCGGCGACAGATGCAGGCCGAGCGAACGCCAGCCCGGAACGGCGTCCAGCCAGTCCTGCAACAGGCCGGCGACACGGGCAGCATCGAAGGGGTCCTTTAACAGGCCGCCCTTGCCGATTGCCTCGCGACCCGCCTCGAATTGCGGCTTGACCAGAAAGACCGCGGCAGCACCAGGCTTCGCGACGGCGAGCGCTGGCGGCAGCGCCAGTCTCAGCGAGATGAAGCTGACATCGGAGACGATGAAACCCGGAATGCGGCCGGCAAGATCCGCGGCGGTGAGGTCACGGGCATTCAGCCCCTCGATGACCGTCACGCGCGGGTCCTTGCCGACATCGGGATGGATCTGGCCGTGCCCGACGTCGATGGCGGTGACATGGGAGGCACCACGCTCCAGCAGCACCTGGGTGAATCCGCCTGTCGAGGCGCCGATGTCGAGGGCCTCGCGGCCGGCGGGATCGAGGCTGAAGTAATCGAGCCCGCCGATGAGCTTCAGCGCCGCGCGCGAGACATAGCCTTGCGCCGGATCATCGATGGCAACAAGGCATTGCGGCGAAACGTTCTGACCGGGCTTGCGGGCAATGGTGCCGTCAACCGTCACCGTGCCGCGCTCGACCGCGTCGCGGGCACGCGAACGGGTGGCAAACAGGCCGCGCTGGACGAGCAGGTCGTCGAGCCGCTGGCGGGTGCTGGCTGGCGGAGGCGAGTTCATCGGCCTTCATGGCGAAAGCCGGCAGCGAAGGCAAGAACATTGGGGCGGGACAAGGAAAGAAGCAGCGACCCCATCGAGCCGCGCTACCGCTTGCGTGCATCGTGTCAGGTCCGGCAAAATGACAGGCGACGAGAACAGCCCGCTATTGTCGGAACAGGAGGACGAATGCTGACGGGAACCTGCCACTGTGGCGCAACCCACTGGACCCTGGAGGGCGACCCCGGGCCGATCACAGCCTGCAACTGCACCCTTTGCCGGCGTTATGGCGCGCTCTGGGCCTATGATTACGTCGACAGGCGCATTCGCGTTTCGGGACCGGTGGGGAGCTACACGCGCGCCGGAAAGGACAGTCCGTCGCTCGAAATCCTGTTCTGCCCGACCTGCGCCTGCGTGCTGGCCTGGCGTGGTTTGCGCGCAGAGGCGTCTGGCCAAACGCGCATCGCCGTCAATGTAAGGCTGGCGCCACCCGAGGCGGTCGCCGATCTGCCGATCGACCATTTCGACGGTCTCGAAACATATGACGACCTGCCCCGAGACGGCCGTCGCGTGAGCGATATGTGGTTCTAGAAGATGGTGCGCGAAACCTGACGCTCGGTGGCCGGAGACAAACCGTCGCCCCGATCCCCTGAAGCTTGCACAGCAGGATGCTCGGTGGTGGGGGTCGGAACAGGATCCGGCAGGATCACGAGCTGCGGTACCTGCTTATAGGAAAATCCGCCGCGGATATCACCCATCTTGCTGGCAACGATGCCCTGCACCGCCTTTTCGAGATTGCGATCATAGCGCGTCCCGGCGGCGGCGGGTGCAGCGATCATGGCCAGAAAAGCCACGCCGCACAGAAGCGTCTTCATTGTCTTTGTCTCCCTGCCTGACGCCGATCTAGCAGGGCGCCGTTGAGAAACGGCCAAGGGACACGGTAAGCAGAATGCCAACCGGCAGTGTTAACAATGCGTTACGAAATCAAGCCGGCAAATCGATTCAAGCGCTTGAGGTTTTGAATCAGCCGCGCTGTGCCAGATGTTAATTCACGCGCGCTGGGCGCGGGCCGTATGCCCAAGCGCGGTGAAAACGGTTCGCACGATGCCGGCCGCATCGAGACCGGCATCGGCATACATCTTCTCCGGCTTGGCGTGGTCGGTGAATATGTCGGGCAGCACCAACGGGCGCACCTTCAGGCCGCTTTCCAGCAGTCCTTCATGGGCAAGGAACTGCAGCACATGGCTGGCGAAGCCGCCGATGGCGCCCTCCTCCACCGTGACCAGAACTTCGTGCGAGCGGGCGAGCCGGCGGATCAGATCCTCGTCGAGCGGCTTGGCGAAGCGGGCATCGGCAACCGTGGTGGAAAGCCCGGCCGCACCGAGTTCCTCCGCAGCGATCAGGCAATCTTGCAAGCGCGTACCGAAGGACAGCAGCGCCACCTTTGTGCCTTCCCTGACGATGCGGCCCTTGCCGAGTTCGAGAACCGAGCCGCGCTCCGGCATGTCGACGCCAACGCCGTTGCCGCGCGGATAGCGGAAGGCGATCGGGCCATCATCGTAACTCGCGGCGGTGCGTACCATGTGGCGCAGTTCCGCCTCATCGGCGGCCGCCATCACGACAAAGCCCGGCAGGCTTGCCAGGAAGGTGGTGTCGAACGCGCCGCAATGGGTGGCGCCATCGGCGCCGACGAAGCCGGCGCGATCGATCGGGAAACGCACCGGCAGTTTCTGGATAGCGACGTCATGGACGACCTGGTCGTAGGCGCGCTGCAGAAAGGTCGAATAGATCGCCGCGAACGGCTTGTAGCCTTCGGTCGCGAGACCGGCAGCAAAGGTCACCGCATGCTGTTCGGCAATGCCGACATCGAAGGTCCGTGACGGGAACACTTCACCGAACAGATCAAGGCCCGTCCCACTCGGCATGGCGGCGGTGACGGCAACGATGCGATCGTCCTCGCGGGCTTCTTGGATCAGACTTTCGGCGAACACCTTGGTGTAGGCCGGTGCGTTGGCCGGCGCCTTGGCCTGCGCGCCGGTGATGACGTCGAACTTGTTGACGCCGTGGTACTTGTCGGCGGCCGCCTCCGCCGGCGCATAGCCCTTGCCCTTCTGGGTGACGACATGGATCAGCACCGGGCCTTCGCCATTGTCGCGGACGTTTTTGAGCACCGGGATCAGATGTTCGAGATTGTGGCCGTCGATCGGACCGATATGGTAGAAACCGAGTTCCTCGAACAGCGTGCCGCCGGTGACATAGCCGCGCGCATGCTCGACAGCCCTCGTGATCGCACGATCGGCGCGCTTGCCGAGATAGGATGTCAGCTTCTTGCCGAAGTCGCGCAGGCCGGTATAGGCCTTGCCGGAGGCGAGGCGCGCCAGATAGGCGCTCATGGCGCCGGTGGGCGGCGCGATAGACATATCATTGTCGTTGAGGATGACGATGAGCCGGGCATCGAGCGCGCCGGCATTGTTCATCGCCTCGTAGGCCATGCCGGCCGACATGGCGCCGTCGCCGATGACGGCGATGACGTTGTTCCGGCCGCCGGAGAGGTCGCGGGCGGCGGCCATGCCGAGGCCAGCCGATATAGAGGTCGAGGAGTGTGCGGCGCCGAAGGGATCGTATTCGCTCTCGGCGCGTCGGGTGAAGCCGGACAGGCCACCTTCCTGGCGCAGCGTACGGATGCGGTCGCGGCGGCCGGTCAGGATCTTGTGCGGATAGGCCTGGTGGCCGACATCCCAGATCAACCGGTCGGCCGGGGTGTTGAAGACATAATGCAGCGCCACCGTCAGTTCGACCACGCCCAGGCCGGCGCCGAGATGGCCGCCGGTGCGCGATACGGCGTCGACCAGTTCGAGGCGAAGCTCGGACGCCAGTTGCGGCAGGTCGCTCTCGTCAAGCGCGCGCAGATCCGCCGGGATGCGGACCTTGTCGAGTAGCGGCGTATGCGGCGTTGCGTTCACGGGTGCTCAGGCCTTCTGTTCAACGGCGGGATAGGCCGCCGGCCGGCGAAAGTAAATGCGTGTCGGTGAAGAGGGTCTATCAGGTCCCCTCGCCGACTTCCTCAGCTTTCCGGCAGCGGGATGAACTCTTTCTCATCTCCAGGAACGATATCGAAGCGTCCTGTCTTCCATTCCTGCTTGGCCTGTTCGATGCGCTCCTTCGACGACGAGACGAAATTCCACCAGATGTAGCGCTGCGAGCCAAGCGAGGCGCCGCCGAACAGCATGAAATGCGCACCGGTTTGCGACGATATGATGATCTCGTCACCGGGCCGGAATACCAGGAGCCGCTCTGCCGGAAAGACGTCGCCTGAAATCGCGACCTCGCCTTCCAGCGTGTAGATGGCGCGCTCTTCCGCATCGGCGGGGATCTTCACGCTGGCGCCCGGCGCCAGCCTAAGGTCCGCGTAAAGTGTGTCGGAATCGGCCCTCACCGGGGAGCGCAACCCCTGGAAATCGCCGATGACGATGCGGCCGCGGACGCCTTCGGCATCGATCTCGGGCAGCTGCAAGGCAGCGGTATTCTCGAACACCGGCGCCACTTCCTCCTTGCTATCGGGCAAGGCGAGCCATGTCTGCAGGCCTGAGATCGACATTGGCGCGCCGCGCAATTCCTCCGGCGTGCGCTCGGAATGCACGATGCCGCGGCCGGCGGTCATCAAATTCACGTCGCCGGGCTGGATCACCATTTCGGTGCCCAGGGAATCGCGGTGACGGATCTTGCCGTCGAACAGATACGTCACCGTCGACAGGCCGATATGCGGGTGAGGACGGACATCGAGAGCCTGGCCCGCCCGCAGGATCGCCGGACCCATGCGATCGAAGAAAATGAACGGCCCGACCAGCCGCCGCCTTGCGGTCGGCAGCGCGCGACGCACCTCGAAGCCGCCAATGTCCTTGGCGTTCGGGATGACCATCAGCTCGATCTGGTCGCTGGCAAGGGCGTCGCCGGCCTCAGGGTCTTTCCCGGGAAAGAAGCTCATGAACTCTCCTTGTCAGCGGCCGAAGGCCACTTCGACGGCATCAGGCAAAGCGGATCGCCGCCTTTGCCCGCAGTTTGGCGGCCACCTCCTCGCGGTTGCGCGGATGCTGGTTGGTTTCGAGCGAATCGAGAAGTTCGCGCGCCGATGCCGCGATGGCTTCGACCGCGTGATCGAACGCATGCTGGTTCTGTTTCGACGGCCGCGTCGTCCCGCTCAGCTTGCGAACGAACTGGAGGGCAGCGTCGCGCACTTCGTCATTGGTCGCCGGCGGGTCAAAATTGAACAGGGTCTTGATGTTTCTGCACATCGCTTCCGTATCTCCTCTTGTCCTGGAGCCGTTTCAATCGGGACGAGTTTGATCCTCAACCATGATCGTGTCCAAAACCGGTAGGCTGCTCCGTGCCTCAGTCCGCGTCGAGCGGCTCGGTTCCGACCGGCTTGCCGTCGCGCGACAGCCTGATCTTCTCGACCTTGTCCTCGGCGGCCTTCAGCAGCCGGTCGCAATGCGCCTTCAGCGCCTCGCCGCGCTCGTAGATCTTGATCGACTGGTCGAGCGGCACGTCGCCACGCTCCAGATCATCGACGATCTTCTCCAGCGCGTCGAGTGCCTGCTCGAAGCTCATCGCCTTGACGTCTTCGTTGGTTTCACCAGCCATCATTCATCCTTTCATCAGTCGCCCGACATGGGCGGCGACCGAAAATGCCAGCCCCTGCAGGTCGTAGCCGCCCTCGAGCAGGCTGACGAGCCGGTTGCCGCTGTGGCGCGCGGCGCTCTGCATCAACTGGCCGGTCGCCCAGTCGAAATCATCCTCGGTCAGGTTGATCTCGGCCAGCGGATCGCGGTGATGCGCGTCGAAACCGGCCGAAATGATGATCAGATCAGGCGCGAAATCGTCGAGCGACGGCAGCACCCGCGACAGGAAGGCATCGCGAAACACCTCGCTGCCGGACTGCGGCGCCAAGGGCGCGTTGACGATGTTGCCGGCGCCGGTCTCGGTCTTCGCGCCAGTACCGGGATAAAGCGGCATCTGGTGCGTCGAGCAATAGAGAACCGAGGGATCGTCCCAGAAAATATCCTGCGTGCCGTTGCCGTGATGCACATCCCAATCAACGACGGCGACACGCTCGGCGCCATGCTTCTTCTGCGCATAGCGCGCCGCGATGGCCGCCGTGTTGAAGAAGCAGAAGCCCATCGCGGTGGTCTTTTCGGCATGGTGGCCGGGCGGCCGGGCGGCGACGAAGACATTGTCGGCGCGGCCTGCAAAGACGTCGTCAACGGCGGCGTTGGCGGCACCGATCGCGGCGATCACCGCCTGCCAGCTCTTCGGGCTGGCGGTGGTGTCGGCATCGATGCGGGCAATACCCACTTCGGGAATGGCGGCACGCACACGGGCGACGAAATCGGCGGGGTGCGCGTAGAGGATGGTGGCCTCGTCGCCCTCCGGCGCCCTGACGCGATCGAGCGCGGCAAAGGCCTCGTCATCGAGCACGCGCTCTATGGCGCGCAAGCGGTCCGGCCGCTCGGGGTGACCGGGCGGCGTGATGTGTTCGAGGAAGATCGGATGCGTGTAGAGACGAGTTGTCATGCTTCCTATCTAGTGCCCCGGGGCCGCGATGGCCATGCATTGCGGCTCGATGGCTGGGGAAAATCGAGCCTGCGTCCATTGGCGTCGCTGCGGGGATTGGCGCAGCCGAGGCTTCGGCGTAAGGTCATCGCCACTGCCTGGTGCCCGCCGCAAGCGGGAGAATCGGGAACACGGTTGAATTCCGTGGCGTGCCCAACGCTGTGAGGGGGACCGCGCCGGTAAGTGCCACTGTCGATGACGGGAAGGCACCGGACGCGGGTTGATCCCGAGCCAGAAGACCGGCCTGGCAGGCATCGTCATCCGCATGGTCAGGCGGCTGGCATCAGAGCAACGTGCGTCCACTGCGACGCACGAGGTGTGCTCTGATGGTGTGAAACAATTGCAATCGCAAGGGGACGAGCGATGCCGGAACACATGACCGCTCCGATGGGCGATGGATTTGACCAGATGGCGCGCGACGCGGTTTACCGCGCCATGTTCACCCGGCGCGACGTGCGCAGCCACTTCCTGCCCGACGCGCTCGACGACGAGGTGCTGGCCCGGCTTCTGCTTGCCGCTCATCATGCGCCGTCGGTCGGCTTCATGCAGCCGTGGAATTTCATCGTCATCCGCGACGCCGCGCGACGGGGGGATGTGCGTGACCTGTTCCTGGCCGCGCGCGAACAGGAACTGCCTGAAATCGAGGAGGAACGACAGGCGCTCTACCGCAAGCTGAAGCTCGAAGGTATCTGCGAAAGCGCCGTCAACATCTGCATCACCTGCGACCGCCAGCGCTCGCAGGGTTCGCCGCTGGGCCGCTGGCACAATCCGGAGATGGATCTCTACAGCACGGTCTGCGCGGTGCAGAATTTCTGGCTGGCCGCGCGTGCCGAAGGCGTTGGCGTCGGCTGGGTCAGTATCATTGAGCCGCAAGCGTTGAAGAGCCTGCTGTCCATTCCCGAGCATGTGACGCCCGTCGCCTATCTCTGCGTCGGCCGCGTTTCCGAGTTCGCATCCAAACCAGACCTGGAGACGCATGGCTGGGGTCGGCGGCTGCCGCTGCCCGACCTGATCATGAGCGAGACGTTTCGCGGGCAAGGTGAGGTGCCACTGAAATCGACCGTGGCCCGCCTCAAGGCCTCCGATGTCGCGCCCGCGACGACCTGCCCAGCCGGTCAGTTCGTTGCGCCGGCCGTGCCCCAGCGCGAGCCACCAAAGGAGGCCAGCGCCTTGTCCTTCAACTCCCTGAACTTCGACGACGCCTCGGCCAGCCTGATGTCCCAGGCCGGATCGGGCACCTGGCCGGCGATGGTCTTGAAGTAGACCTGCATCAGGCAAGCGATGGCGAAGGGCTCGATGAAGGCCGCCTTGAAGGCCCAGGCGAAGACGATGGCGAGCACGAAGGCCCAGCCGGCGAGTTGCCCGGGCATCATAAAGAGGATCGCGGCGGCTGGCGCCAGCATCAGCAGGAAGATGACGAACGACACGCCCCACATGATGACCGCCAGCCAGACGGCGTTCTTGACCATGGTCTTGCCATTCTGGGCGTAGAGCACGACGCCTTGCCGCGCCGTCTCGAAGGGCGACGACGAGTTGATGCGGATGTTGTAGCCGAGGATGATCTCGTCGACATAGGTGAGCGACAGGCGGATCACCGTGTTGATGAAGGAGACCAGACCGCTCAGCCCCGGAATGGGCAGGAAAGCGGCGATGCCGCCGAGCAGGCCGGTGATGGCGCGGATGGCGCCCTTGACCAGCTGGTCGACGACGAAAAGGATGTTGGCCTCGGCGAAACGCTCGGTCACGACCTGCCTGGCATAGGCGATCTGGTTCTGGCCGTCGGGGACGTCCCGGCCGTCGATCAGATGGACCATCACGGCGATATGGCCGGCCTTGACGACGTAGAGGATATACTCGCGGATCCAATAGACGGCGATCGAAACCACGCCGAAGCCGACCACGCCGCCCCACAGGGCAAAGGACATCGGCCCGTCAGGATCGGTGGAGATATGGCCGACGCCGTAGCCGACCGAAGCACCGGTGCCGGTCGCCACGATATAGGCAAGCGTGATGCCGAAATAGACGATCATGCGAAAGACAATGAAAGGCCAGGTCCGCATCATGATGGACACCGACCGGCCGATATCGAAATCCCACATGCCCGAATCTCCCCTCAGAGATGGCTGGGAAGGATGCGCTCACCCCGAGGATTGTCAATCATGAGCGGTGGACAGCGGTGCGCAATGGGATTTAGCTCTGTTGCGAAGCTGGTTTTCTGAGCAGTCCCTCGAGCAGTTGCTTGAACGCCGCAACCACGATCTTCGACGTCGCCTCGGGGTCGTCCGAATTGGCGATCCGCTGTGCCGCCTGGCTGCTGGCCCCGTTGATCAGCCGCGCGGCGGTCTCGGGGTCGACGCTCGGGACGACCACCCCTTCCCCCTGCAGCGCGGTCAGATGATCGGTCATCGAACCGACGCAGGCATTGGCATTCGACCATTGCGCGGGATCGCCCAGTACGGCCGGACCGTCGCGGAACATGATGCGCTGGATTTCCGGCTCCAGCGCCATCTCGATATAGGTCGTGCACTCGTCGACGAAATGCTGCCAGCGGGTCGGCGCTCTCGACGCGACCTCATTGACCCGAACAGCCATCTCGCCGTCGATTTCGGCGATAACCGCCTCCAGCAGTCCCTTCTTGTCGCCGAAATGGTGATAGAGGGCGCCGCGCGTCAGCCCGGCCGATGCCGTGAAATCATCCATCGACGCTTCGGCATATCCGATCGTGCCAAAGGCCCGGCGGGCCGCGGCAATCAGCTTGGCGCGCGTCTCGGCGATCATTTCCTTGCGGGGTCGGTGCATGTCCGGCTGGTCCTACTCACATACGCTTCGTATGCCAATTGACATACGTCGCGTATGTCCTATCTAATTCTCATACGCTTCGTATGCAATTGTCGGACCGCCTTTTGTCGAGGAACCATCATGCAAAACCCCTATACGGAAATTTTCCGCGCCCATGGAGCCAAGGGATTTGCGGCCGCCGGCTTCATGGCGCGCCTGCCAATCGCCATGGCGCCGATCGGCATCGTGGCAATGCTGTCGCAGACGCGCGGCGAATACTGGCTGGCGGGTGCTGTCTCGGCGACATTCGCGCTGGCCAACGCATTCCTGGCGCCACAAATATCGAGACTGGTCGACCGCCTTGGCCAGACGCGGATCGTCGTGCCCACGACAATCGTCTCCGTGCTCGCCTTCATCACTCTGATTGCGGCCGCTAATCAGGACTGGCCGGTCTGGACGCTGTTCGTGTCGGCGCTGCTGGCGGCGGTCATGCCCAGCATGCCGGCCATGGTGCGCGCACGCTGGACCGAGCTTTTCCGGGGCCGGCCCGAGATGAATACCGCCTTCGCCTTCGAATCGGCGGCGGACGAACTGGTCTATATCGCCGGCGCATCGCTGTCGGTCGGCCTCAGCGCCGCCATGTTTCCCGAAGCGGGCATGCTGGCAAGCACACTGTTCCTCGCCCTGGGATCGACCGCGTTCATCGTGCAGAGATCGACCGAGCCGCAAGTGCGCCCGGTGGATCACGGCTCGCGCGGCTCGGCGATCCGCCTGCGGCCAGTGCAGATCATCACCTTTGCCCTGATCTTCATCGGCGCGACCTTCGCGACGACGGAAGTGAGCACCGTGGCCATCACCAAGGAACTCGGCCAGCCCGGCGCCGCCAGCCTCGTCATCGGCGTCTACGCGCTGGGGTCGTTCGTGCTCGGCATCATTGTCGGCGCGCTCAACCTGAAGGCACCGCTGCAACGTCAGCTCGCCATCGCGGTCGCCCTGGTCGCGCTCGGCACCTTGCTGCCGCTCACCGCCAGCAGCGTGCCGCTTCTGGCGCTGACCGTCTTCATCAGCGGCGTGGCGATCTCGCCGACCTTCATCACGGCCTTCGGCCTGATCGAGCGGCATGTCCCCGAAGCGATGCTGACCGAAGGCATCACCTGGGTGACCACCGGGATCGGCATCGGCATGGCGCTGGGCTCATTCGCCGCCGGCGCCACGGTGGATGCGTTCGGCGCCCAGAACGGGTTCTGGGTCTCGGTAGCATCAGGCATGATCGCGCTCGCCACCGTGCTGCTCGGCCAGCGCATCCTTGCCACCCATGAATGCGAGTTGGACGGATGCGAAGCAGCCGCCGTTCCGGCCGAGTGACAGCCAGGATATGTCGACATTCAGGGCAGGCCGGCCCGCCCTGAATGTCGATATGTTCTAGAGGATCTCGGTCTTGGCAATGTGGATGCCAAACCCTTCGAGGCCCACATAATGACGCTCGCGCGAGGCAATCAGGTTGATCGAGGAAATGCCGAGATCTTTCAGGATCTGCGCGCCGAGGCCGATTTCGCGCCATTCGTTCTCGCGGCGGCGGGCCTCTTCGTGATCCTCGCGTTCGCCGCTCACCGGGCGCTTGCGCTCCTGGTGCGCGACGCCGACGGAGCCCTCCCTGAGATAGACGATGACGCCGCGCTTGCGCTCGCCCATCGCCTTCATGATGCCGTCCAGGCGATGGCTGGTGCCGAAGACATCGGTCACCACATCCTCGGAATGCAGCCGCACCGGTACGTCCTCGCCATCGCGTATGTCGCCAAAGACGACAGCGACGTGATGCATCGTGTCCCAGGGCAGGGTGTAGGTGAAGACCTGCGCCTTGCCGCCGAGCGTGTCGATATCGGAGCAAGCGACGCGCTCGACCAGCGTTTCCTTGCGCTGGCGGTAGGCAATGAGGTCGGCGACCGAAACCTGCTTCAGGCCATGCTCTTCTGCGAAAGCTTGCACCTGCGGCCCACGCTTGACGGTGCCGTCATCGTTGACCAGTTCGGAAATGACGCCGATCGGCGGCAGGCCGGCGAGCTTGCAGAGATCGACCGCCGCTTCTGTATGGCCCGAACGCATCAGGACGCCGCCTTCGCGAGCGATCAGCGGGAAGATGTGGCCGGGGCGGACGAAATCGGAGGCGCCGACATTGCCGTTGGCGAGGTTGCGCACGGTGAGGGTCCGGTCGTCAGCCGAAATGCCCGTCGTCGTGCCATGCTTGAAATCGACGCTGACGGTGAAGGCGGTGGTATGGGCCGAATCATTGTCGGCGACCATCGGCTGCAGGTTGAGCCGCTTGGCTTCCTCGCGCGGCATCGGCGTGCAGACGATGCCCGACGTGTTGCGTACGATGAAAGCCATTTTCTCCGGCGTGCAGTGAACGGCAGCGACGATCAGGTCGCCCTCGTTCTCGCGCCCGTCATCATCCATGACGACGACGATCTCGCCGCGTTCGAATGCGCGGATGGCTTCGACAATCTTCTTCTGATCGTAAGGCATGAACGCTCGCTTCGCTCGCAGGGCAGTAGGGGAATAGGGCAGTAAGGCAGTAGGGGAAAGCAAAAATTTGGCTGTCTGAGCGCGGGGCGTAGCATACTGCCTACTGCCCCACTGCCTTCCCTGTCTGTCCCCTGTGCCGCAGGTAGTGATCGGCAATGGCGCAGGCAACCATTGCCTCGCCGATCGGCACGGCGCGGATGCCGACGCAGGGGTCGTGCCGGCCCTTGGTCATCACCTCGACGTCGTGACCGTCCTTGTCGATCGACTTTCGCGGAGTCAGGATCGATGAGGTCGGCTTGACGGCGAAACGGGCCACGATCGCCTGACCGGTCGAGATACCGCCAAGGATGCCGCCCGCATTGTTGGACAGGAACACCGGGTTGCCGTCATTGCCGATGCGCATCTCGTCCGCATTCTGCTCGCCGGTGATGTGGGCGGCCTCGAAGCCGTTGCCAATCTCAACGCCCTTGACCGCGTTGATCGACATCAGGCCCGACGCAATGTCTTGGTCGAGCTTGGCATAGATCGGCGCGCCAAGCCCTGGCGGCACGCCGTCGGCGACGATCTCGATCACGGCGCCGACCGAGGATCCGGCCTTGCGGATACCGTCGAGGTATTGCGTGAAGACGGGAACCGAAGCGGGATCGGGTGTGAAGAATGGATTCTCCGCGTCGCCGATGAAATTCCAGTTCCAGTTGGCGCGATCGATCGATTTTTCGCCCATCGAAACCAGCGCGCCGCGCACCACCATGCCGGGCACCACCTTGCGGGCGAGCGCGCCAGCGGCGACCCGGGCGGCGGTCTCGCGGGCCGAGGAGCGGCCGCCGCCGCGATGGTCGCGTATGCCGTATTTGACGTCATAGGTGTAGTCGGCATGGCCCGGTCGATATTGGCGGGCGATCTCGCCATAGTCCTTGGAACGCTGGTCGACATTCTCGATCAGCATGGAGATCGGCGTGCCGGTGGTGATCATCGTCCGGCCGTCCTCGTCGAGGACGAAACCAGACAGCACCTTCACCTCGTCGGGTTCGCGGCGCTGGGTGACGAAGCGCGACTGGCCCGGCCGGCGCTTGTCGAGTTCGGCCTGGATTTCATCACGCGTGAAGCGGATGCCGGGCGGGCAGCCGTCGACCACGCAGCCAAGTGCCGCTCCATGGCTTTCGCCCCAGGTGGTGACGCGGAAAAGGTGGCCGAACGTGTTGTGAGACATGGAAAAGTGCCCTGCCCGGCAGCGGAGCCGGTTGAAGCCTGCCTTCTATTGGCGTTTTTTGCGGTGGTCAAACTGTCTTCCCTGCCGTTTAAGTTTTGACACATTCGGCTGGTTTCTGCTTTCTTCCATCCGCCGTTGAGGACCCGCCGCCACAGTGCCGGCGCAATGACCAAAGAGGACGATCATGCGTACCCTGATTGGCGCTGTTGCCGCCACCCTGCTGCTTTCCACCGCCGCATTCGCGGGACAGACCGAAGGCCTGATCAAGAAGATCGACAAGGACGCGCTGACCCTGACGCTGGACGACGGCAAATCCTACAAGCTGAACGCCGAAACCGATCTCGACTCGCTGAAGCCGGGCATGGACATCGTCATCGCTTACGATGTGACCAATGGCGAGAATGTCGTGACCGATATGCAGTTGCCGGACAGCGACACGAACTAGGTAAAGCGGCCTAAAGCCTCTCCAGGCTCCTGCCTTCTACAGCCACTCCAGGCTCTTGCCTTCTAGTTTGAGCACGCGGTCCTGTGGTATTTCCAGGTTCGCGGCCTCGTCCTCGGCCATATCAAGCACGAAACGGAACAGTGTGCGCATGACGCCGCCATGCGTCACGCAGACCGTCTTGCAGTCGATCTCGTCGAAGACGGGTTTCACCCGCTCGAGCAGCATCTGGTAGCTTTCCGCCCCCTCACCGGGCGGCTGGAAGTTCCATTTGTCCATGGCGCGGAACCGACTTGCACCGGGAGACTGCGTCTCGAGCTCGGCGAAGGTAAAGCTCTGCCAGTCGCCGAAATTGACCTCGACCAGCCTGATATCGGTTCGATAGGCGAGCGGATCGAGCTTCATCGCGGCGCGGATGCGTTCCATCGTTTCGCGCGTCCGCCGCATCGGGCTGGCGACGAAGTCGAATTCCCCGGGATCGCCGACAAGTTGGGCCAGCCGGCGCCCGTTTCCGGTCGCTTGCTCGCGGCCAAGGGCATTGAGATCGGTGTCGGCCTGGCCTTGAAGCCGGAACTCGGCGTTCCACGCGGTCTGGCCGTGGCGCACGATATAAACCAGCGGGTACATCAGGTCTTCCGGAGGTCGGGCCAGGGCCTGGGCGGAGGATGAGCGGAGGTGTTATTCCTTGACCGTCGAAATATCAGGTGCATCGACCGCCTTCATGCCGACCACGTGATAGCCGGAATCGACATGGTGCACCTCACCGGTGACGCCACGCGACAGGTCGGACAGGAAATAGACGCCGGAATCGCCGACCTCCTCCTGCGTGACCGTCTGCTTCAGCGGCGAATTGTATTCGTTCCACTTCAGTATGTAGCGGAAATCGCCGATGCCCGAGGCGGCCAGCGTCTTGATCGGGCCGGCCGATATGGCATTGACGCGGATCTTCTTGCCGCCGAGATCGACGGCGAGGTAACGCACGCTGGCTTCGAGCGCGGCCTTGGCGACGCCCATGACGTTGTAGTGCGGCATCACCTTCTCGGCGCCGTAGTAGGTCAGCGTCAGCAGTGAACCGCCCTCGGTCATCAGCGTCTCGGCCCGCTTGGCGATGGTGGTGAAGGAAAACACCGAAATGTCCATGGTGCGCAGGAAATTGTCGCGCGTCGTCTCGACATAGCGGCCCGTCAGCTCGTCCTTGTCGGAGAAGGCGATGGCGTGGACGAGGAAATCGAGCTTGCCCCAATGCCTGGCGACATTGGCGAAAACCTCGTCGAGGCTCGCCGGATCGGTGACGTCGCAATGGCCGGCGACAAAGGCGCCCAGTTCCGCAGCCAACGGTTCGACGCGCTTCTTGAAGGCCTCGCCCTGGTAGGTCAGCGCGATCTCGGCGCCATGGTCGACGCATGCCTTGGCGATGCCATAGGCAATCGACCTGTTGTTCGCGACGCCAAGAATAAGGCCGCGCTTGCCGGCCATCAGGCCCTGTCCACCCGCCATGTCAGCGCTCTCCGCAAGGTTTGTGCTTTGAGCAGTGCCTATCGCACAGGCACACAGCCCCTTCAAGCGCTCAAACCGGACAGTTCGGGGGACAATAGCTCTGGATCAGCCTTTTTGACCACGCAGCAACGCTTCGAGCGCGCTGTCGCCCTTTTCTGGTAGCATGATGCGGACATGGGCGTAGAGGTCGCCATGGCCGCCGGCCTTTTCCGGCAAGCCCCTGCCCTTGAGCCGCAGGACCTTGTCCGAGCTCGACCAGGCGGGAACGTTGACCGCCAGCCTGCCGGTCGGTGTCTCGACCGGCACCTTGGCGCCCAGCACCGCATCCGCCAGCGACACCGGCAGATCGGCATGCAGGTCGCGGCCCTCGATGCGGTAGCGCGGATGCCGGCGAATATGGATCTTGACCAGCGCGTCGCCGGGCTGGCCCGGCCCCTGCTCGCCCTGCCCCTTCAGCCGAATGGTCTGGCCATCCTCGACAAAGGCCGGCAGTTTGACCGCGATCTTGCGGCCATCGGGGAACATCGCCGTCACCTTTTCTGCGGTCGCGGCTTCCTCGATGGTGACGTCGAGCGTGACGTTCAGATCGGCCGCCGTCGCTGGCTGGCGGCGGTCGCCCATGCCGGCGCCGCGCGCGCCGGAAAAGGCGTCGCCGAAAATCTGGCTGAAAATATCGCTGTTGCCGTCGAACGGATCCCCGCCCGGGCGCCCCGAACGGAATTCGAA
>NZ_PNOT02000067.1 GCF_002879535.1 Mesorhizobium intechi | reverse complement strand
CCTGACTGGCTGCTGCTTGAACCACCGCCATTCGAAGTTGACGCTGGCTTAGTGTCAATTCTTTTGGGAATTACGGTGACAGTGCACTAATTTTTGCCTCGCCGGCCTCGCTTTTCTGGTTTGGCAGCTCGTCCGGTTTGCGCGGCAATCGGACTAAGAAACGCCTCGTCGCCCACCGGTCGGCCGACGCTTTCGGCCTGCGCAGCGCGTCGAAGGCCGCGGCGTCCGTCTCGATCAGATCGAACAGTCCGCTCGATGATGGCAGACGGTCCCTCATTGGCTGCAGGTCGGTAACGCCATCGGGCTCACCTGTCAGATGCGCCCGGGCGCTTGACCAGGGCCAATCGGCCGCCTGTTTCGCCAGCCCTGCGCGCACCGGATTCAGTCCGACATAGCGCACCGCCGACAGGAGGTGGTCCTCGTCCATCGCGACGGCGCCGAAGCGGCCTTGCCAGAAATGTCCGGTTTTCTTTTGCCGCGCATGGATGGTGCCGGCATAGGCGCGGTGCACCTTGGGGAGCGCGCGCCGCAGGCCGTCCGGGTCGGCCGGCGTCAAGATCAGGTGCGCATGGTTCGGCATCAGGCACCATGCCCAGATGCCGACATTGGCGGCGCGGCAATGCTCGACCAGCAGGGTCTTGTAGAGCGTGTAGCCCCCGGGCGTGAAAAACACCTTGGCGCTTCCGTTACCGCGCTGCGTTATGTGATGCGGCAGACCGGGGACGACGATGCGAGCGAGGCGAGCCATGCGGTCAGTCTACACGCGGCCATAGCCAGGCGAATAGCGTAAAAAGTGCACTGTCACCGTAATTCCTCGCTACTCCAGAGCGGCTTAACGTGCCCGAGACTGCGTTGGGCCAAAGCTGTGGCGCGACGTTAGCTATCTAGCGCTCAAATCAACACGACAAAAGAGTGCACTGTCATTAGTTCCTAATAAGTCTTCCCAGGAGTGCAAATATTGGTTGCTATTGCCTCTCTAGCAGATTGCCCACCTGCTCGTTGATCCAGATGCTTCCCCCTGAGCGAGCGCGCGACTCTAGCCCTATGGTGCGATTCTTAGGCCCCAAGCCGTCGTGTTTTTGATAGAAGGCAAGTTGAATTTGAGTCGGATCTGATGGAACAGCGGCAGGGTGCCCAGTGTGGACATACTTCCAAATCATGCCCCACGCCGGACTCCAAATTTCTACCATTTCTTTAAATATGTTTATCAATAAAGTTGAATCTATGCCATGTTCTTGCAGGTATGTTAATTCCAAAGAAGCGCTATTTTGGCTGTCATTTGACAGATACTCGGAATAGGCGCCACAATTTATTGATGTTGAGGCTTCAACATTTCCTGAGCGCTGGTTCCACAGTGACAGGCGATAGCCTAACTCTGGGATTGGTTGCCTCGGAGCTACGTCAGTTCTGTTCTGGCCTCTCAGTAACCAGCCGTGGAGAAGCTCCGCTGATGAAGTATCAATCTTCTCTGATGTCATTGCCTTCTTCAGAGACCTTCCTAAGAGTGCCCATTGGGAAAGCCTTTCATCAGCCTTTGCCAAGACCCGAAAATGCAGCTGTGTGCGCTGAACCAGATCGTCGATGTTATCGTTTCTAGAGCCCCAATAAACATAAATATTTACTGACATATACCTGCTGACCTTGGCTCTGAATTACATAACGTGCGACGCACTACGCTGTAGCTCGGATATTAACACAATCCCCCTCCGCCAGCTGCAATCGCTGCGCTAGCCTTGGGCGAAAGCGCCCCTCCGGTAGGATTACGGTGACAGTGCACTAATTTTGCCCCGCCGGCCTCGCTTTTCTGGCTTCACAGCTCGTCCGGTTCGCGCGGCAATCCGACTAAGAAACGCCTCGTCGCCCACCGGTCGGCCGATGCTCTCAGCCTTGCGCAGCGCGTCGAAGGCCGCGGCGTCCGCCTCGATCAGATCGAACAGTCCGCTCGATGATGGCAGACGGTCCCTCATTGGCTGCAGGTCGGTAACGCCATCGGGCTCACCTGTCAGATGCGCCCGAGCGCTTGACCAGGGCCAATCGGCCGCCTGTTTCGCCAGCCCTGCGCGCACCGGATTCAGTTCGACATAGCGCACCGCCGACAGGAGGTGGTCCTCGTCCATCGCGACGGCGCCGAAACGGCCTTGCCAGAAATGTCCGGTTTTCTTCTTTCGCGCATGGATGATGCCTGCATAGGCGCGGTGCACCTTGGCGAGCGCGCGCCGCAGGCCATCCGGGTCGGCCGGCGTCAGGATCAAATGCACATGGTTCGGCATCAGGCACCATACCCAGATGCCGACATTGGCGGCGCGGCAATGCTCGACCAGCAGGGTCTTGTAGAGCGTGTAGCCCCCGGGCGTGAACGCCGCAAGCCATCCCGCTCGGCCGGCACTCTAGGTGCCGAGATTATCGGCATGGCAGTTCTCCTCCGGCATGCTTCCTGTGTGGCGCATAGTCTTCGGCCGTGACGAACATCTCGGCGGGCCGTTGCCCCGTTGCATTACGTGGTGCGGCGAACTGGAAACGACGATGCAGGCAAGGCTGACCATCGCGTCGGTCTGAACACTAGTCTAGGTTTGTCGGATGGACAGAAAAGGGTACTGTTATGGTGCTACACCGGCCCGCATGAGCGTTACTCTTTTTATTTTATCCACGTGAGGTCGGTACTCGATATGAATTGAATGGCGCGGTACATCAAAGCGATCCCAAGGACCATATTCCCCCAAAATAGAATGAATATGTGCTGCCCCACTTCTTGTAGGCGTTCCAAAAATATTTTGTATCTCCTTACGCCTAGATGAGAATAAAACTTCGAAAAAGACCTGATCAAAATTATCTGCATCTATAAATATAGAATTAATGTCATCGTTCTCATCACACACAACCGCCAATCCGTTCTCTTTGCTTGTATAGTCTATCTCAGTGATTGGAATATCACTGTCAACTGACCTTTCAAATTTCCATAATTTGAACGGACTGGACGATAGAAGATTGGATACAGGACCTCCTAAATAGTTAGTCAGTTGGATCTTCATAGACTTTCGTACCTCCAGCCTCGCCGTTACCGCGCTCACTCATAGCCTTATCAAACGCCTCTTTGTCTCGAGCAGCCGCTGCATTCAAGCCAGGCGAATAGCGTAAAAAGTGCACTGCCACCGTAATTCAAGGCGAGTCATGCGGTCAGTCTAAACCCAGAGGCAGCTGGGCGAACATGGTAAAAGTCCTTTGTCACCGTAATTCCTACACTCGGCGATAGCGAGGCGAACAGGATAAAAGTGCGCTGCACCATAATTCCTAATTTACTCTACCTTGGTATATCAAGGAGCTTCAGCCTCCGGACAGCTTCATCGATCGCCGACAAAAATAACTTGAGGTCAATACATACCTCTGGTATTCTTTTTGTTTCGTAAAATTTTTCTCGCCCATCTGATATAAACGAAAAGATTGAAACGTCTATTCTTTCCCGAGATTCCTCCTGACTAAGTATTAGTCCAAATTCCTTCGAAGGAAACCTAACTTCTGCTACTAGATTTTCGTATGATTGATCGTCTATAACGGCAATTTCAAACGGCAATTCCTTTTCCATTTTTGTATTTCTCCGGTCGTTTTGCTGGAATTACGGTGACAGTGCACTAATTTTGCCTCGCCGGCCTCGCTTTTCTGGTTTCACAACTCGTCCGGTTTGCGCGGCAATCCGGCTAAGAAAGGCCTCGTCGCCCACCGGCCGGCCGATGCTCTCGGCCTTGCGCAGCGCGTCGAAGGCCGCGGCATCCGTCTCGATCAGATCGAACAGCCCGCTCGACGATGGCAGACGGTCCCTCATTGGCTGCCAGGTCGGTAACGCCATCGGGCTCACCTGTCAGATCAGCCCGAGCGCTTGACCAGGGCCAATCGGCCGCCTGTTTCGCCAGCCCTGCGCGCACCGTCGAGCCGAAGCCGCAAAGTCCCATACGACTGCGACACCGCGCTCTATCGCCAGCGCCACAAGGTCGAGAACCTGTTTGCTAAGCTCAACGACTGGAGGCGCATCGCCACCCGCTGCGACCGATGCTCCCACACCTTCTTCTCGGCAATCTGCATCACAGCCGCCGTCATCGTCTGGCTCTGATCAATGAGTCCTGAGCCTAGCGCACCTTATTCCTGGGTACATTCGAACGTTGTCGACGCAATTCTATCTAGCCAAGGATTCCAGACGAGTGGATCGCTCGCTCAAATCTATTCGAGTCAAACCCAGCTTTGAAGGCAGTAGAAATCTTCTCTCTATGACCGTTGTCGGCTGGAAAGTGCCTGATCACCACCATGTCTGGGTTGCGCGCGATGGTCTTAAGGGCTTCTACGTAGTCTATATAGATGTTAGAATCATCTATTGATGGCCAATTACTTACTTCATGTTTAACTTCCTCGATTTTTTTAGCACTAATAACTAAACATGAAGATGCGTAATTTATTGAGAAATCAAAGAGTTCTTTCTGATTTCCATCATCGATGTTTATTGCGGAGCATAGCCTGGTCTTGTTGCTGATTGCGTTAGTCCTCTCAAAATAAATGCGAGGGAATTTTTTCAGGTTATCTGAAATTGAAATTCCTTTCTTGCTTCTAAACCGTGATGGCGTCGATAAATCATTCCCGCACACTATCATGTAT
>NZ_PNOT02000070.1 GCF_002879535.1 Mesorhizobium intechi | reverse complement strand
CCTGCCCTACCCGCCGGAAAATGCCGCCTTGTGCGAGGAAATCGCCGAGCGTGGCGCCATCATTTCCGAAATGCCATTCGGCTGGCAGCCGCGCGCCCAGGATTTTCCACGCCGCAACCGTCTTGTCGCAGGCGCGGCACTCGGGCTAGTGGTGGTCGAGGCCGCCCAGCGTTCCGGCTCGCTCATCAGCGCCAGGCTTGCCGGCGAAATCGGCCGCCTGGTTTTTGCCGTGCCGGGCTCCCCGCTCGATCCGCGCGCCGCCGGCACCAACGGCTTGCTCAAGGACGGCGCCACGCTGGTCACCGAGGCATCGGACATTTCCAGAGCGATCGCGCCGCTGACCGGCCTGCGGGCGCCTGCTGTGCCGCCGTTCGAGGACCCGCCCGACTTTTCGGTCACGCCGCCACCCGGCGAGAGCGACCGCGCCAAGGTCATCGAAGCGCTGGGCCCCACACCGGTGCCAATCGACGAGATCATCCGCCACACCGGCCTTCACCCGGCCCAGGTCTTCATGGTTCTGCTGGAACTCGACCTTGCCGGCCGGCTCGAACGCCATGCCGGCGGCAATGTTTCGCTGATTTTCGGGCAACGCTGAGCACAGCCGTCAATGACGGTTGAGCTTCTTCGTCCCGGTCTCGGCATAATCTGGCGTGTTGGCTCCAAATAAATCGTTTTCGACAGCCTTGCGCCAGACTGCGTCCGCATCCTCCGGACGCCGCGGCTCAGTTGTCGCCTGGCGATCTCGGCTGTTCATCCTGGATTGCCGCCGCAGCCAGACGGGCATGATTTCCTGGATGAGGCTGGTCAGTTGGGTCATTGCCACTCCTTCCATGACGTGAACCGATGGGCTTGGGCAATCCGGTTCATTTGGACGTCGCGGCAAGCTTCGCCGCTTGCGCGGCCTCTCGCCTGCTCATCTCGTCCAGCCAGGCCAGGGCCGCATCCACCCCAGCCAACCCAAAAAGCGCCGCTGTCGATCCTTGCGGCTTTATGCGAACCGAAATGCCGTCCCATTCGTTGACGGTCTCGAACCCGTTCTCGTCGGATGTATCGTCACCCAGGAACACCGGGCGCCGCCCCATGAAGGCCGGAATTTGCAGGAAGCGCCGGATGGCCGCTCCCTTCGCCGCCTCCAGCGGCATCAGCTCCACACCGGCATTTCCCGCCAGAACCCGATATCCCGCAGGCAATCTGTCCAGGGCCTGTTCGACGAGCTGTGTCGCGCGTTGCAGCAGATGCGGTGCCGCGCGTGTATGAATGGCCAGGATGGGTCCCTTGCGCTCGATATAGACATCGGCATTGTCCAGTTCCGTCGCGATTTCGTCGGCAAGCGCCGCAATATCAGCCGGTTCGCCGGCCGCCTCGACCGGACCATCGCGCGCCAGCCTGTGCTCGAGGCCATAAAGCCCGGCAGCGCGCAATCTGAGGGGCTGGAAGAGATGGTCGACGGCGGCGATCGACCGTCCGGTGATGAATGCCAGCGCTCCGTCCAGTTGCGCTTCGAGCCGCGCCAGCAGAGTGCGCAATTCGTCACTTACAACCACCGCATCTGGATGCGCGGCATGTTCGAGAAGCGTGCCATCGATATCGAGGAACAGGCTCCATGGTCCCTGCGGAACGCCTGGCACGGCGAGGTTTGGCGAGTTCGACATCACAGCGCCGCCACGCGTCTGCGATCGAGCAGCGATATGACATTGCCTGGGGCCGTCGGAGCGGCGCTGACGGCACGATCGACCGCGTCGCGCTTGCGCAATCGCGCGGCATCGAGAAGCATACTGCCTGCCCAACGGTAGACATTGTTGTCGCGCACGATCTCGCGCATGCGTCGCATGCGCTGGCTTTGCTCCTCCGGCGACATGGTCAAGGCCTGAAGCAAGGCATCGCCCATCATCGCCGCGTCATAGGGGTTGACGATCAGCGCGTCCAGAAGCTCCTTGGACGCACCGGCGAACATGCTGAGCAGCAGCACGCCCTGTTCGTCATCGCGTGTCGCGACAAACTCCTTGGCGACGAGGTTCATGCCGTCATGCAGGCTGGTGACCATACAAACGTCGGCTGCACGGTAGATTTCGTAGACCTGCTGCTGCGAGTGATGTTCCGTTATCATCAGGACGGGTGTGTAGCCTTCGCGACCATAACGCCGGTTGAGATCCTCGGCATGCCGCAGGCATTCCTCGTGCAGTTGCTGATAGGCGGGCAAGGTGCCCCGGCTGGGCGCGGCGACCTGCAGGAACGCCACCTTGCCGATCCATTCGGGATGAAGCGTCAGCAGTTCATCGAGGGCATGGAAGCGATCGAGGATGCCTTTGGTGTAGTCGAGACGTTCAACGCCCACGCACAGTTTGACATTCTCGCTCACGCCGAATTTCTCACGGACCTGTCGGCGGCATTGCGCCACGTCAGGCAGCTTGCCCAGTTTCGCCGGCGGCCATTCGATTGAGATCGGATAGGCATGGACAAGGCTGATCTGGCCGCCATAGGAGATGGCCGAATCCTCGCGCTCGATTCGGCTTTCCAGGAAACGGTCGACGCTGTCGATGAAGTTGTTGCAATGGAACTGGGTGTGGAAACCCACGATCGAACTGCCAAGCAGGCCCTCGAGAATCTTCTCGCGCCATGGGCAGATGCTGAAC
>NZ_PNOT02000128.1 GCF_002879535.1 Mesorhizobium intechi | reverse complement strand
GCTTGGCCTCGTCGAGCTCGCCTTCCCAGCGCGCGACAACCAGTGTGGCGACGGCATTGCCGATGAAGTTGGTCAGCGCCCGGCATTCCGACATGAAACGGTCGACGCCAAGGATCAGCGCCATGCCGGCGACCGGCACGGAAGGCACCACCGAAAGCGTCGCGGCAAGAGTGATGAAACCGGCGCCAGTGATGCCGGCGGCACCTTTCGAGGACAGCATGGCCACCAGCAGCAGCAGGATCTGGTCGCCCATCGAGAGATGGATGTTCGTCGCTTGCGCGATGAACAGCGCGGCCAGCGTCATGTAGATGTTGGTGCCGTCGAGGTTGAAGGAATAGCCGGTCGGGATGACCAGGCCGACCACCGAGCGCTTGGCGCCGGCCTTCTCCATCTTTTCCATCAGCGAGGGCAGGGCCGCTTCCGACGAGGACGTGCCCAGCACAAGCAGCAGCTCTTCCTTGATGTAGCGCAGCAGCGACAGGATGGAAAAGCCGTTGTAGCGGCAGACCGCGCCCAAGACGACGAACACGAACAGCAGCGACGTCGCGTAGAAGGTGCCGACCAGCATGGCGAGGTTGATGACCGAACCGATGCCGTATTTGCCGATGGTGAAGGCCATGGCGCCGAACGCGCCGATGGGAGCGGCTTTCATCAGCACGCTGACCAGCTTGAACATCGGCGCCATCAGCGCCTGCAGGAAGTTGAGCACCGGCGCGCCCTTGTCGCCGACCAGCGCCAGCGCGATGCCGAACAGCACCGAGAAGAACAACACCTGCAATATGTCGCCGTCGGCGAAGGCGCCGACGATCGTGCCGGGGATGATGTTCATCAGGAAGCCGGTGACCGACTGGTCGTGCGCCTTGGCGGCGTAGGTGTTGACGGTCGAGGCATCGAGCGTCGCCGGGTCGATGTTGAAGCCGGCGCCCGGCTGCACGACATTGGCGACGACGAGGCCGATGATCAGCGCCAGCGTCGAGAAGGTGAGGAAGTAGAGCATCGCCTTGCCGGCAACGCGGCCTACCTTCTGCAGGTCGCTCATGCCGGCGATCCCGGTCGCCACCGTCAGGAAGATGACCGGGGCGATGATCATCTTGACCAGCTTGATGAAGGAGTCGCCGAGCGGCTTCATGCTTTCGCCGATCGACGGATAGTAGTGGCCGAGCAGAATGCCGACGGTGATCGCCACCAGCACCTGCACGTAGAGTTGGGCATAAAGCGGCTTGCGCTGCGCGGCAGCCGCGCCGGATTGGTCTGCGATGTGCATCGAACTCTCCCTGGCCGGATGGACGGAACCCGCCCTGCGTGACTTCTCCCATCGCGGCGTTCCGGTCGCCCGCCGCTGGCAAGGAGTTTTGCAAGCGCCATGCCAGATCGGGGGAACCTCGGAATCACCGGATTCCGGGCGCTATTCGGCGTGCTTCGGCGGAAAGGTGTGCGGATTTCCGCACAGGAGGCGTTTGCCTGGGCGGAATTTCGCATTAGAGTGGCGGCGAGGCCGCGAGAACAAGGAGAGGGCAGACGTCGCAGGCAGATACCGATAGCGGCTCTGCGGACGGCAGTGAAATGCTGCACGAGGCGGCGGCGCGCCTGCGCGATGGCCGCTGGCTTGTTATCGTCGTCGCCCTCGCGATCCTGGCGGGTGCGATCGCGATTGCCGGACGCATCGCCGCCGGCCAGGCGACCAATGACCTGCGCGACGGCGCGCTCGCCGCCCTGCCGCTGGCGGCGGGAACGCTAACCGGCGAAATCGAGAAACAGCGCCTGGTGCCGTTGGTGCTGGCCCGCGACGATGCGGTGCGCGGGGCGCTGCGCCGGGCCGGAAAGATGCAGGAAGCGGCCCTCGACGAAAAGCTCAAGGCGATCGCCGGCGATGCCTCGGCGTCCGCCATCTATGTCATCGACACGGCGGGCATCGCTATATCGGCCAGCAATGCCGGCGAGCCGACGAGCTTTGTCGGCATCGACTATAATTTCCGCCACTATTTCAACGAGGCGATGTCAAAGGGCTCGGCCAGCCAGTATGGGCTGGGCACGATCAGTGGCCGGCCGGGTCTCTATCTTGCCAGTCGCGTCGACGACAACGGCAAGCCGCTGGGCGTCGCGGTGCTGAAGGTCGAGCTCGACGGCGTCGAAGCCAATTGGCGCTCCAGCGGGTTTCTCGTTTTCGTAACCGACGAACGCGGCGTCGTGCTGGCCACCAGCCAGCCCGAGTGGCGGTTTCATGCGCTGGCGCCGCTCTCCGCCGAAGACGCCGCAGCTGCGCACGAGCAACTGCAACTGGACGATGCGGCCTTCGAACCCCTGCCGATACGGCGCGGTGCCGGAGACGGCCTGGCCACCATCGACGGTCCCGGCAAGCCACGTCAATTTGTCGAGGTGGTGCAGGACCTGCCCGGCGCGGTTCCCGGCTGGCGCCTTTGGGTGCTGACGCCGGCGGATGCCGCTCTCTCGTCCGCCGCCAACACGGCGCGGCTGACGACGCTGCTCGGGTTGCTGCTGACTGGCCTGCTTGCCTACGTATTCACAAGGCGCCGTCGCACACGCCGGCTGCGGCAGGAGGCGCTTGCGCGCATGAATGCCGAGCTGGAAAGCCGGGTCACCACACGGACCGCCGAGCTGACACGCTCCAACACCGCGCTCGCCGGCGAGATCGCCGAGCGCGAAAATGCCGAGGCCAAGGTTCGCCGCCTGCGCGACGATCTCGCCCAGGCTAACCGGCTTTCCATCCTCGGCCAGATCGCCGCCGGCGTGGCGCATGAGATCAACCAGCCGGTCGCCGCCATCCGCACCTATGCCGAGAATGCCGGCCGCTTCCTCGAAACCGGCAAGACTGAGCCGGCAAGCGGCAATCTGACGTCGATCATCTCGATGACCGAGCGCATCGGCGCCATCACCGGCACCTTGCGCACTTTTGCCCGCCGGCCAGGTGTCGCCGCTTCGCCCTTGCCGGTGCGCGAGGCGATCGATGGCGCCCTGTCGCTTCTTTCCGGTCGCATCCGCGATTCCAGCGTTACCATCGTCAAGCCGCGCGGTACCGCCTCGCCGGTGGTGATGGCAAGCCGCATCCGGCTGGAACAGATCCTCGTCAACCTGTTGCAGAACGCGCTGGACGCCATGAAGGACCAGCCCGATCCCCGCATCGAGATCGACCTCGCCGAGCGCGACGATCACGTGCTGATTTCGGTGCGCGACAACGGTCCCGGCCTCGGACCGGAAGCAGCCGGCAATCTGTTCATGCCATTCCAGACCACCAAGGAGAAGGGGCTCGGCCTCGGGCTGGTGATTTCGCAGGAGATCGCCCAGGAATTGGGCGGCACGCTGCGGCTCGACCCCGACAGCGCCAAGGGCGCGTCCTTCACCATCGAGTTGAGGCGAATTGAATGAATGAGGGATCAGGGCTTGTGGCGCTCGTCGAGGACGATGCCGATCTGCTGCACGCCACCACGCAATTGCTCGAACTCGCAGGTTTCACTGTGGTCGCGCGCGAGGCCGCCGAGCCCGCACTCGCCGTCGTCGACAGGGACTTTGACGGGGTGGTTCTCAGCGACATCCGCATGCCGGGCATGAATGGGCTGCAGCTGTTCGATCGCATCAAGGCGATCGACCCTGACATACCGGTGATCCTGGTCACCGGGCATGGCGATGTCGATCTTGCCGTGGCCGCCCTCAAGGACGGTGTCTACGATTTCATCCCAAAGCCCTATGCCGGCGATCGCCTGGTCGACACGCTGAGACGGGCATCGGAGAAGCGGCGGCTGGTGATGGAGAACCGGCGGCTGCGCGAAGCTGCGGCGCTCGCTGTCGACGGCCTGCCTCTGATCGGCGAGGCGCCGGCCATCCGGCGCCTTCGCGAGACCTTGCGGCAGATCGCCGACATGGATGTCGACGTGCTGGTGGAGGGCGAGACCGGAACCGGCAAGGAAGTGGTGGCGGACCTCTTGCACCGGTGGGGCCGGCGGCATTCCAAACCCTTCGTCGCGCTGAATTGCGGGGCCTTGCCGGAGACCGTGATCGAAAGCGAACTGTTCGGCCACGAGGCCGGCGCGTTCACCGGCGCGCAGCGGCGGCGGATCGGCCGCGTCGAGCACTCCAGCGGCGGCACGCTGTTCCTCGACGAGATCGAATCCATGCCGCCAGCCCTGCAGGTCAAGCTGCTGCGGGTGCTGGAGACGCGCAGCCTCACGCCGCTCGGCTCGAACGAGATCCGGCGCCTCGATCTGAGGGTCGTGGCGGCAACCAAGGTCGACCTCGGCCGGCCCGACCAGCGCGGCGATTTCCGCGAGGACCTCTATTTCCGCCTTAACGTGGTGACGCTACGCATTCCGCCGCTGCGCGAGCGGCGCGGCGACATTCCAATGCTGTTCGGACATTTCCTCGGCAAGGCCGCGGAGCGCTTCGGCCGTCCTGTCGCCAAGGTCAATGCCGCGGTCAGCGATCATCTCCAGTCGCATGCCTGGCCGGGCAATGTGCGAGAGCTCGCCCATTTCGCCGATCGCGTCACGCTCGGTCTTGGGCCTGACGACGAGACGAAAGCGGTTTCCCCGCAATCGGCGGAGCCAGCCGCCTCGTTGCCCGAACGCGTGGGCCACTACGAGGCGCAGCTCATCCGTGACGCGCTGCGCGACCATGGCGGCGATGTGCGCAGCGCCATCGACGCGCTCGGCGTGCCACGCAAGACTTTTTACGACAAGCTCAAGCGCTACGGCATTGCCGCATCCGAATTCCGCAACAGCGGCGATCCGCACCCCGTTCGCGAGCAGACATAGAAATTGCGCGAGAGTCTAACGCTCCGTAACCCCTCATCGCATCCAGTCGAGCCTTCCGGAAAGAGCCATGAACACGACACTCGAAACAACGGCAAACCCCTTGCCGGAAGACCTTGCCTTTCTCGCCGAACGGCTGACGTCGTTCAATGATGGCGATGTCGGTGCGTCCGAAAGAAAGGCGCTCGCCGTGTTCGTGCGCGACGAGGCTGGCGCGGTCGTCGCGGGCATTTCGGGCTACACCGCCTGGGGCTGGCTCTACGTGCAATGGCTGTGGGTCGATGAAAGGCTGCGCGGCCAGCATATGGCCGGCCGGATGCTGGACGAGGCCGAGCAGGAAGCCGTGGCGCGCGGCTGCAACAACGCCTGGATCGACACCTTCAATCCAAACGCCGCCAAGGCCTACCAGCGCCAGGGCTATCGGCCCTTCGGCACGCTGGCCGATTTCCCGGTCGGTCGCAGCCGGATCTTCCTGCAGAAGAAACTGGCTTAACCGGCAAGTTTCCCGCCGC
>NZ_PNOT02000235.1 GCF_002879535.1 Mesorhizobium intechi | reverse complement strand
CGGTAATGATGGGAAATGACGTCATTGCGATTGGCGCTGCTGATTTCGGTCCCCCGCCGCATTTCGTCTTCCGGGAGGCAACCTACCCCGCCCTGCTAACTGACGAGGAGCGTGAGCGCATAACCGACGTTTCGCTGAGCTGTTTGCGAGCTCTCGGCCTTGGCTGGGGGCCAACGAACATTGAACTTCGGTGGACGAAGCGTGGCCCAATGGTCATTGAAGTCAATCCGCGTATTGTTGGAGGGGTCGATCCTCAACTGGTTCAGCTGGCTTACGATGTTGACCTTGTCACCGAGCACATCAAGCTAGTGGTGGGCGACGAGTGGGATTTGCGCAGACGGCACACGCAGATGGCGGCTGCGCGGTACCTGGTTCCTGATCAGGATGGGATCCTCGATTGGCGCGGGCGCAACAGTCAGATCGCTGCTGTGTCAGGTGTCGCCGAGGTGAAATTCTATGTGAGCCCAAAGACCCCATTCGTCAGGAAAGGTGATTACAGAGACCGTATCGGACATATTATTGCCGCTTCACCCGACCTTGCTCAGACCCAGGCGACACTCAAGCGTGCCGTCGACTTAATCGATTTGTCGATCACACCATTTCCAACCATGGGCGAAGAGGAACAGTGTGCGCCAGCTCATGTCCTCGCACCGGCGGAGGTGCCGCCAGCTAATCGCTGATGGTAGCCTACACTGGAACCACCCTGGACCACAAAGATCGAAAATGTCCAGCGTCGCCCGTCAGCCCACCATGCGGCTCTGGCCGGGCACTCTTCGCGGGGGCGACAAGGGATACCTACCTGGCGGTGGCTTGTGGTCTCGCGAGGCTCATCATTGATCCGGAGCTTCTGGAGAGCGCGCTCCCCTGGCTCTAGCGAGGATGCCGAAAAGACACTGAACCGGAGCTTACAATGAGAGTCGAATTTGCCGGTTTGAGGCATACGAAATGAAGCCACTGCCTTCCAAAGCGCGCGCTGTCATAATCGGAGGCGGCGTTTCGGGCTGCTCCGTCGCATATCACTTAGTGAAGCTGGGCTGGACGGACGTGATCCTGCTCGAGCGTAAGCAACTTACGTGCGGCACGACTTGGCACGCCGCCGGATTACTCAGCGAGCTTCGCGGGTCTAGCGACATGACGAAATTGACCAAGTACTCAATGCAACTCTACTCAAGTCTGGAGGAAGAGACGGGAATTGCAACCGGACTTCGACGTGTCGGCTCATTGTCTATCGCCCTTACCCAGGAGCGCAAGCACGAACTATACAGGCAACTCTCTCTCGCGGCCGCTTTCGGCGTGGAGGCGCGAAAGATCTCTATACGAGAACTTGAGGAAATGTACCCTCATATCGATGTGTCTGATGTCACGGCTGCACTTCATTTCCCGAATGATGGACAATGTGATCCAGCCAACGTCGCGATGGCGCTGGCCAAAGGCGCGCGCCAGCGTGGCGCCGCTATCGTTGAGGGAGTGAAGGTAGCCAGTGTTCAGGCGAGGAACGGCCGGGTATCAAGCGTAACATGGGAGAAGGATGGCCAGCAAGGGGTGATTGAAACGGAAAGCGTGGTAAACTGTGCTGGCATGTGGGCGAGGGAATTCGGCGCTAGGAGCAACGTCGCGATTCCATTGCATGCTTGCGAACATTTCTATTTGGTTACAGAACCAATAGATGGATTAACTCGCCTGCCGGTCCTACGGGTTCTGGACGAACATACGTACTACAAAGAAGATGCAGGAAAAATTCTCTTCGGCGCGGTGGAACCGGAGGCGAAACCGTGGGGCATGGATGGCATCCCGGAAAGCTTCTGCTTCGATGAGTTGCCCGAGGACTTTGCGCATTTCGAACCTATTATGGAGAAGGCTCTGAAGCGAATTCCGATGCTGGCCACAGCCGGTATTCGTACCTTCTTTAACGGGCCTGAAAGCTTCACTCCAGACGACCAATACCACTTGGGTGAAGCTCCTGACGTTAGGGGCTATTGGGTAGCATGTGGTTACAATAGTACAGGAATAGCTGCCTCAGGGGGTGCGGGCTTAGCGCTGGCGCAATGGATGAATGACGATGCCCCGCCGTTCGACTTGGCGGGCGTGGACATACGTCGGATGGAGCCCTTACAGAACAACCGTTCGTACTTGAGAGAACGGGTTTCGGAGATAGTGGCACTTTCCTTTGCTGACCACTTCCCCGCTCGTCAGATGACAACAGCGCGCGGCATTCGACGATCGCCAATTCATGAACATCTCAAGGCACGCGGGGCGGTATTCGGCGAGATGGTGGGGTGGGAGCGAGCCAACTGGTTTGCCAGGGAGGGCGGCCAGGAGCGTGAATACCGATACTC
>NZ_PNOT02000231.1 GCF_002879535.1 Mesorhizobium intechi | reverse complement strand
ACACCGCCCAGGGAAACAGGAAGGCCACTTCGAGGTCGAAGATGATGAACAGGATCGACACCAGATAGAAGCGGATGTCGAATTTCATGCGGGCGTCGTCGAACGAGTTGAAACCGCACTCGTAGGCGGAAAGCTTCTCGGGATCGGGATTTCGGTAGGCCACCAGGAACGGCGCCACGATAAGTGCCAGACCGACCACCGCCGCCACTGCGATGAACAGGACGATGGGCAGGTACGAACTGAGAAGTGCGTTCATGCAGCGGCTTTCCGTTGGCGCCAATCCACTTTGATTACAGCACCGGACCTTAATGCGGAAGCGTGACAGATTAACCGCTGAACCGTTTTAAGGGGCCTATGCTGCAACGCGGCGAGGGTTAGCGCAGCACTTCCAGCGAAGCAAGTCAAACCTTGTTCAAAACGCCGACCTGGACGGCATATCGGGAGAAACTGGTCCGATCCGCTCCTGTTTGATTTCCTTCACTTTTAACTCCACTTTTCTCTCCTGACAGGGTTGCCGCCAAAACCCTGCTAGCATGGGCTGGAATCACCCGTCGAACCTCGGTCGAAAGCCCTTAGAGTGACACCTGAATGAAGGAAAAGATCTCGCTTGCCGCCGCCCGGCGCATCGCTCTCGCCGCACAGGGATTTCTCGATCCCCGCCCAAATGGCACACCCGATCGCCGCCACTTTGCCCGTGTGCTCGCCCGCACCGGCCTGCTGCAGATCGATTCTGTCAGCGCGGTGGTGCGCGCGCATTACATGCCGCTCTATTCGCGCCTCGGCCCCTACCCGCTCGCTCTCCTCGACAATGCCGCCGTGACGCGCAAGCGCACGGTCTTCGAATACTGGGCGCATGAGGCCTCGTATTTGCCGGTCGAGACCTACCCGCTGATGCGCTGGCGCATGCAGCGCGCCGAGCGCGGCGACGAGATGTATCTGGGCCTGGCCAAATGGGGCCGCGAGCATGCCACCTATATCGAGGAGATATACCGCGAGGTCGTTGCGCGCGGCCCCATCGCCGCTTCGGCGCTGGAAGGCCAGAAAGGTTCGGGCGGCTGGTGGGGCTGGAGCCATGCCAAACATGCCTTCGAATGGCTGTTCTGGGCCGGGCGCATCACCACGGCGCACCGCCGCGGCTTCGAGCGCTTCTATGATTTGCCCGAGCGCGTGCTGCCGCAGGCGATCCTCGACCTGCCCGTGCCGACAGCCGAGGACGCCCACCGCGAATTGCTGCGCATCTCGGCTCGTGCCCACGGCGTGGCGACATCAGGCGACCTGCGCGACTACTTTCGACTGTCGCCGGCCGACATGAAAGGCCGACTGGAGGAACTGGTCGAGTTGGGTGAACTGCTGCCGGTGCGCGTCGAAGGCTGGGACAAGCCGGCCTACCTTCACAAGGACGTCCGCCTGCCCCGGAAGATCGAGGCCCGCGCCCTGCTGGCGCCGTTCGACCCGGTCGTCTTCGAGCGCTCGCGCTCTGAGCGACTGTTCGACTTCCACTACCGCATCGAGATCTATACGCCGGCCGAAAAGCGCCAATACGGCTATTACGTCCTGCCCTTCCTGCTTGGCGACAGAATCGTCGCGCGTGTCGACCTCAAGGCGGACCGGCCAGCCAGTGTCCTGCGCGTCCACGCCGCCTACGCCGAGCCCAACGCACCGCCCGAGACCGCAGCGCAACTCTTCGAGGAATTGAAGCAGATGCAGGGCTGGCTTGGCCTCGAGCGCATGGAAGTGACGCCTGCCGGCGATTTGGGCCTGGCGCTTGCCAGTCACCTAGATGGCCAACCCCGACAGCTTCTGTCATAGACGCTTCAAGAAGCCTGGTAGGTTTTGCAAATGGCATCTCACGAAGTGCTCGACATGATCCATGGTGCGCTGATTGCACATGGAATCGATGCAGTACGCCGAGAACAGGACGTCGCGATTCGGTCGGAGCAACTTCGGTTTGATGCTGAGGTGTTCGAGACGGGCTCTGACAGCGTGCTTCTTGAAATCTACATATTCTCTCCGCTGCTTGATGTTCAGCCGGTCATCGAATCCTTTGCTGGCATCGGTGAGACGCGCGAACAACAATTGAATCAGGCGTTTGAGAAATTTCTGCGCGGCGTTTTCCACGTAGCCATTGAGGGGCTAGCTGATCATGTGTGCGACAACATGCAGGCCGATGTAGAGGTTTGGCAGCGAAGCAGCACCAGTTGGAAGATCTGGCGCAACGATGCCCGCTGGAAAATCTATGGCGGACCCGTCATCTCCCAGGCCACTACCGAGCTATGCTCGCTGACCCCAGGCTATCAAGCATTCTATGCCAAGCTGGAAAAGCTGTTCACAGCTTCGGTACCCCCTGGAAGCCATTTTGTACGGACCTTTCTGGCAGGCTTGAACGGTACCCTTATTAGGGCCGAAGTCCTTCTGGACAACGCGGTTTGGCAAGATGGGCAGAATCTGGCTGCCGGCCATGACTGGGACTATGGCGATGGCTATCAAGCAATCCGGCAAGTTATCCTGGCACTGCCGATAGGCGGAACGTGACAGCCGCTGTCCGACATCGCCGTGTCGTAAGCCCGCGTTGACACCGCTGCCTGCAAAAGCCTAAATCCGCTCCAGACGGTCCCTTGCCCGCAACGGCAGGGGCTAAGAGGGAATGCGGTGCGAGGTGAAAAATCTCAAATCCGCGGCTGTCCCCGCAACTGTAAGCGACGAGCCAAGGCCGAAAGCCACTGGGATGTTCCCGGGAAGGCGGCACCAAGGCGATGACCCGCGAGCCAGGAGACCTGCCGTCCGCGACAAGAGAATCCGATCGCCCGGCGGGTTTCCGGGCAAGGAGCCCGGTTTTTGGACCAGAACGGCAGTTTTTCGGCTGGCACAGTGGACAATTCGTCCGCCGACGGTGAAGCCTTGCCCGGCGTCACGCTGATCGTCTGCGCCTCGTGCCGCGACGAGACCGGCTCCGACGCCCATCCCCGCGCCGGCGAACTGTTGGCCGAAGACACGCGCCGGGCCGCATCTGATGAGAACATCCGCATCCGCACGGTCGAATGCCTTGGCAATTGCAAGCGCCGCCTGAGCGCCGCGATCCTGCGCGACGGCTGCTGGAGTTACGTCTTCGGCGACCTGACCGCGAGCAGCGGCGCCGACCTCGTCACCGGCGCCAAACTCTTCGCCACCTCGACGGACGGCCTCATTCCATGGCGCGGCCGCCCTGATTCTCTCAAGCGCGGCCTCGTTGCCCGCATCCCTCCTCTCGACCTGCTGAAGGACTGATCATGAGCGCTTCCGTATCCCGTGTCCCCTGCACCGTCGTCACCGGCTTCCTTGGTGCCGGCAAGACGACACTGGTCCGCCATCTTCTGGAGAACGCCGGCGGCAAGCGCATTGCGATCATCGTCAACGAGTTCGGCGACATCGGCATCGACGGCGAGATTTTGAAGGGCTGCGGCATCGACACCTGCCCGGAGGAAAACATCGTCGAACTGGCCAATGGCTGCATCTGTTGCACCGTGGCCGACGATTTCGTGCCGGCGCTCGACCAGATCCTGTCGCTGACGCCGAAGGTCGACCATATCCTGATCGAGACCTCGGGTCTGGCCCTGCCCAAGCCTCTGGTCCAGGCCTTCCAGTGGCCGACGGTGAAGAGCCGCGTCACCGTCGATGGCGTCATCGCCGTGGTCGACGGTCCCGCGCTTGCCGAAGGCCGCGTCGCCAACGACATGGACGCCCTGCAGGCGCAGCGCGCCGGTGACGACAGCCTCGACCATGACGACCCGGTCGAGGAACTGTTCGAGGACCAGATCGCCTGCGCCGACCTGATCATCCTGTCGAAGAGCGACCTGATGGACGCCGCAGGATCGGCCCGCGCCAACGCCATCATCGGCGAACATTCCGCCCGTGCCGTGAAGATCGTGCCGACCTCGCACGGCAAGGTCGATCCCTCAGTGCTGCTCGGACTCGGTCTCGCCGTCGAGGACGACATCGAGAACCGCAAGTCGCATCATGACGGCGCCTTCGACCACGAGCATGACGACTTCGACACCTTCATCGTCGACATTGCCTCGATCGCCAATCCCGACGAACTGGCAAAACGCGTCGCCGCCGCAGCCGAACAGGAGAACGTGCTGCGCGTGAAAGGCTTCGTCGAGGTCGGCGGCAAGCCGATGCGGCTCCTGCTGCAGGCCGTCGGCCCGCGCGTCAACCATTACTATGACCGCGCCTGGACCGCCGATGACGACCGCCGCTCGCGCCTTGTCGTCATCGGCCTCAAGGGGCTGAACCGCCCGGCAATCGAGCGTATACTCGCCGGCTGATTTCAGACACGGGCCGCGATGCATATCCTCACCACGACCTCCGCCTCGCTCGACGATCTCGCCGAGCCGGTCGATCTGCGGCAGACGCCGGCGGACATCGTGGCTCTGTCCTTCACCGACAGCGACCTCGCCGGACTGGCGTCCGCCTGGAAAGCGGATGCCGCCCGCCTGCCCTCGATGCGGCTTGCGGCACTGCGCGACCTGCGCCACCCCATGTCCGTGGACCTCTGGGTCGACAGCGTCGCCCGCTACGCCAAGATCATCCTGGTGCGCATCCTGGGTGGCTACGACTGGTGGCGCTACGGCTGCGACCAGCTGGCCTCGACGGCCCGCGAACGCGGCATAATGCTGGCGCTGCTGCCGGGCGAAAGCCATGACGAGGATATCAGGCTGATCGAAGCCTCGACGCTGCCGCGCCAGGAATTGGACGCGCTGTTCGGCTATTTCCGCGAAGGCGGCCCGGCGAATATGGGCGCGCTGGTGCAGAGGTTGGCCAGGCTGGCTGGGCAAGACGCGGCCGTTGTTGAGCCGGTGACGGTGCCGAAGGCCGGCTACTACGAGCCAGGCCGCGGTGTCGTCCCCCTCCCCCTCGAGCGGGAGGGAAAGGTCGTGCCAATTCTCTTCTACCGCTCGATGCTGCTGGCTGCCGACGTCGCGCCCATCGACGCCCTTTTCGAAG
>NZ_PNOT02000243.1 GCF_002879535.1 Mesorhizobium intechi | reverse complement strand
CCACCGCCATTACCGCCATTGGCGGCCTGTGCCGATGCGGCGTCGATTCCGGGAGCGGAGCCGTGCGGGGCAATTCGATAGGGGACGATGGTCAGCGCCAGAGCCGCCGCCGAAACGAGCGTCAGCCGGCGGCACCGGGCCGTGATCGATCCGTGCATCCTGATCTCCGTCGATTGAGCCGGCGCGCCCACCCCAACGTTGCAACCTGCAACATCGCCGAAAGATGTATCGGCCGGAAGCAACCTCCGACCGTTGCGTTTGTCCTCCAGGACTTTTGCAAGCGCAAGATTGGACCAAAGTCCGAGGTGCGCGCGAGCAAGTCGCCTCGCCGTGAGCCTTCGCGCCTGTATCATGTCACGAAAATGTGATCGGCCTGGCGTAAGGGTCGAACAGGCAACACGCTCCAGCCACTCCAAAGCCAGAGGCCCTTCGTGACCGAACATCGCTCCGCCGACGCCCGATTCCGCACCAGCCTGCTCGAGGAAAACGAAGGACCGGCCGCCAACCCGACCGACAACCGCACCATGGGGGAGATCATCGCCGCGCGGTTCTCGCGCCGGGGATTCCTGAAGGGATCGCTCGCCGTCTCGGCGATCGCCGCGACCGTCGGCCCGCTGGCCCTCATCGCCGCCGACGATGCCCACGCCGCGGAAGGCTCCGCCTTCAAATTCGACGAGCTCGAGGCCGCGATCGATGACAAGCATCATGTCGCGCCGGGCTACGACGCCGACGTGCTGTTGCGCTGGGGCGATCCGCTGTTTGCCGATTCTCCGGGGTTCGACCCGACGAAACAGTCGGCCGAGGCGCAGGCCAGGCAGTTCGGCTACAACAACGACTATGTCGGCTACATCGCGATCGACGGCTCGGCCGAGCACGGCCTGCTCGTCGTCAACCACGAATACACCAACCCGCATCTGATGTTTCCGGGCATCGTTTCGATCGTCGAGAAGGACGGGAAGAAGAAGGCCGAGGTCGCGCCGCTGTCGAAAGAGCAGGTCGATGTCGAGATGGCGGCGCATGGCGGCACCATCGTCGAAATCCGCAAGGATGGCGGTAAATGGCAAGTGTTGCGCGACGGCAAGCTCAACCGCCGCATCACCGCCACCACCGAGATGGCGCTGTCCGGGCCGGTCGCCGGCCATGACCGCGTAAAGACCAATGCCGATCCGTCCGGCAGGAAAGTCCTCGGCACTTTCAACAACTGCGCCGGCGGCGTCACCCCTTGGGGCACCTATGTGATGGCCGAGGAGAACATACACGGCTATTTCTCCGGCGAATTGCCCGAGGGCCACAAGGAAGCCGCCAACTACAAGCGGCTCGGCATTCCCGAAGGCGCCTATGAGTGGGGCGCGCATTACGACCGCTTCAACCTCGCCAAGGAGCCGAACGAACCCAATCGCTTCGGCTGGATCGTCGAGGTCGACGTCAACGATCCGACATCGACGCCGAGGAAGCGCACCGCCATGGGCCGCTTCAAACATGAGGGCGCCGAATCCATCGTCGCCAAGGACGGCCGCGTCGTCTTCTATCTCGGCGACGACGAGCGCTTCGATTATGTCTACAAATTCGTCACCAAGGGCACGTTCAGCGCCAACGACCATGCGGCCAACAAGGACCTGCTGGACGAGGGCACGCTGCATGTCGCCAAATTCGCCGAGGACGGCACGGTGGACTGGCTGCCGATCGTCTTCGGCCAGGGGCCGCTGACCGCCGAGAACGGCTTCGCCGGCCAGGCCGACGTGCTGATCGAGACCCGGCGCGCCGCCGATCTGCTCGGCGCCACCAAGATGGACCGGCCCGAGGACGTCCAGCCCAATGGCGTCAACGGCAAGGTCTATGTCATGCTGACCAACAATTCGAAGCGCAAGGCCGACCAGGTCGACGCCGCCAACCCGCGCGCCGAGAATGCCTTCGGCCACATTATCGAGATCACCGAGACCGACGGCGACTTCACAGCCACCAAGGGCAAATGGGAAGTGCTTTTGAAATGCGGCGATCCGTCGGTTGCCGATGTCGGCGCCACCTTCTCGACGGCGACGACGGCCCATGGCTGGTTCGGCATGCCCGACAATTGCGCGGTCGATTCGGCCGGTCGCCTGTGGGTCGCCACCGACGGCCAGGGCCCGAAGGCCACCGGCCGCACCGATGGCCTGTGGGCGGTCGACACGGAGGGGGCCGCGCGGGCAACCTCGAAACTGTTCTTCCGCGTGCCGATCGGCGCGGAAATGTGCGGCCCGCTGTTTACGCCCGACGACCGGACCGCCTTCGTCGCCGTCCAGCATCCGGGCGATGGCGGCGAGGACTGGGAGGGTTTCGGCCGACCGTCCTACTATGAGGATCCGTCGACGCGCTGGCCGGACTTCAAGCCCGAAATGCCGGTGCGGCCGTCGGTCGTCGCCATCACCAGGCAAGGCGGCGGCAAGATCGCGGTGTGATCGGCGCTCCGCAATATCGAGGGAGGGCTCCGGTCCGCCACGAGCCCTCCCTTCGGCGTCAATCTATTCAAGCTCCGGGAAAGATTGGTAATTTACTGATGGCGCCCTAGGTCGTTCCCAGGAGACCATCGCCATGTCGAAGTCAGTCTATGACCGCGGCCTGCTCAAGCCCGGCGACATCGCCAAGCTGCAGCGCGTCTTTGACGAAGCCTGCCTGCGGCGCGAAGCACGATCCGATTCGCCGGAAGCGCGCGAGATCGCCCTCAACCTGCTCGCGCTCCACAATGCCGGCATGGTCGACGAGGAGATGCTGATGCAAGCCGTCGGTTTCCGCCGGCTGGAGCCGAAATCGGCCTGAGATTGAGGGGCCGTTTCCAGCCGCTATCCAGGGCGTTGGACCACGGCCACATTGATCGCGCATCGCAATCTGAAGCCGATGGATTCGTACAGCCTTATCGCGCCGGCGTTGGTGGCGTAGGCGTGCAGGTAGGGTACCTCGCCACGTGCGAAAATCTGATTGGCCACGAACACCGACAACAGGCGGCCGAGGCCGCTGCCGCGGACATCCGGATGCGAGCAGACGCCGCTGAGCTCGCTGTAACCAGGCTGTTTCATACGTTCGCCGGCCATCGCCACCAATCGGCCGCCGGCCTTCACGCCCCAGAAGTCGCCAAGGCTCAATGCTCCAGAGGTGAATGGGCCGGGCTTGGTGAGCGACGCCAGGGCCACCATTTCCGCCACATCGTCTTGTGTCAGGCGTTGCACCCGATCATCCGACACCATCGGTAGCGGTGCATCGGCCACCATCTGCACGGCCGCGGCTTGCGAGATTGCCGAGAGGCCGGCAGGAAGCACAATGGTGTCGGCCTGCGCCATGATGATGCTCTCACCCGGGCCAACAAGCTCGCCCAGCGCCTGCAGGCTCGCGGCATCGTGCGCGGCGGTGCCGGCGAAGTGGGCAAATGACGGCGAATAGCGCCTGGCGAGTGCGCCTCCTTGCGCGAGGGCCTGATGGCGCGTCGCAAGCGCGCTCCAGACGGGCCGGTCGAGGACATGTTTCATTGAGCGACACCCTTTTTCAAACGGCGATCGAGCGGAGCGGCGGCGAGACCGTCCTCGATGGCGGCGAGTTGATCGAGAAGCGGCCCCGAAAGGTCCTGGCACAGGTCCGCGACGGCGCTCTCGATGCGAGGCCAGACGCTGCGCTTCGCCACGTCAACCAGGCGGTGGCCCTTGGCCGTCAGCGAAACCATCTTGCGGCGCTGGTCATCATCGGACTGGACAGCTTCGACCAGCTCCAACTCAACCAGCAGCGACACGCTTCGCGTCACGCCTGGCTGGGTCAGCCGCAGCGATTGCGCCAGTTCGCCGACCGCCAGGGGTCCGAGCCTGTCGAGCGCCGCAAGCAGCGGGTATTGGCTCGATTGAAGCGGGACCTCCAGTCCGTCAAGCAGTTGCTGAGCGTCGGCCTGCAATTGTTCGCCGATGCGCTTCAGCCTGCTGCCCAGGCACAGATAGCCGAGCGATCGGATAACGTCTTCCATGATCAATCAGCCCTCGATCAATTCATAACACGTTATATAACATGGCAAGTAACGAGTCAAAGCCGTCTCCCGTCAGATCAGCGTGAGCCACCCGGGGGCCGGGACGCACCGGCGATGCGCCTGGCGATCGCCTTGCCCACGATGGCGGCGTTGGCGAAGCAGCCACGAATGCTCGGCCGCATGCCGGTGAACCACAGGCCGGGCAGGTTCGGGTCGGTTTCACCGCCGTTGAAAAGCGGGACACCCTTGCTGTCGAGCACGCCCAGATTGCCGACCATGCGCTCCAGGCCGGTGCGGTAGCCCGTGGCGGCAATGACAATATCGGGATCGATCACGCGACCATTGGCCAGGATCACGCCGTCGCGGGTGAATTCGCGTATCGCCGGCACCACGGTAATCTTGCCCGACTTGATGGCGTCGACGGCGCCGTCGTCCGCGGCGATCGCGGTGTAGTCCGAGGCCAGGCGGCTGGCGCCGCCCGACGGCGCGGGCGGCATGCCGAATTTGGTGAGATCGCCGAAAACCAGGCGCTGCGTCGCGGCCATCACCGCATCGGCGACGCGGATCGGCAAGCGCGCGATGAGCGGCGAAAGCCGGTGCACGGCGATCTTGCCGATGCGCTTGGGCAGAAGCGCGGGGCCATTGCGGGCCGACAGCCAGAGAGAAGCCGTATCGACGCCGGCCAGATGATTGAGGGCATCGAAGCCCGAATTGCCGGCGCCGACGACCAGCACCTTCTTGCCGGCATAGGACTTGGCGTCGCCAAAATCCGCCGAATGGATGATCCGGCCGGCGAAGGCCTGCATGCCCGTCCACTGCGGCGTGAAGGGCTCCTTGTCACGGCCGGTGGCGACAATGACATGACGCGCCAGGCGCGAGCCGGCGCTGGTGCCCACCAGCCAATGGTCGCCCCCGAACACGAGGGTCTCGACGGCGACACCGAACTCCACCGGCAACTGGTTCGCCTCGCGGAAATCGTTCATATGGCGGATGACGACATTCCTGGGTGGAAAGGCTGGCGTGCCTGCGGGGAAGGAGAGGCCGGGCAGCGCCGAAAGATCACGATGGGTGTTGAGATGCAGCTGCTGGTGCCGCCGATGCCAGGGTTCGGCCAGCCGGCTCTCCTGTTCCAGGATCGCTACCGGCACGCCGGCCTTGATCAGGGCCTGCGCGACAGCCAGTCCGGCGGCGCCGGCGCCAATGACAATCGCCGGCTCGACCGCCGCCACCTGCTCCACCTTCGATCTGGTCGTCGTATCAGCCATTCGCTCTCAAAATCCATTCAACGCCGCATCCCTGCAAGCTCGCAGGACGCTGTAACCGTTTGATCGCGCGCAAACCCAAACAGCGGACCGGTGCGCTCAGCATCTTGCCGCCAGGGCGCAAACAACTCCCATCGCGCGAATGCGGCTAAACCAACGACATGGAACGGAACGCCCCGCTTCCGTCCGAAACCATGCAGCCCTATATGGCATATCGGCGGCATCGGCGATAATCAGGTCGCGGCAATGTGATTGATTCGAGTTCCGAGGGGCTGGCGGATCTCGTTACCGACGCAGGAATTCGAAACCGCACGATTTCGGCTTCCCGTGAAAAATCAAGGCGCCGTGATGCGTCCGGCGTGCCGAAAGGCACGTGGCGCCACAGACGGCACGCGGAATCCGGACCATGCCCTCCTTGCGGATCTATTTCGACAAAGTCCTCGAGGATGCCTCGCCCAAGGTCGAGCGCCAGACGTTGACGCATGGCGACCGCCTGGCGATGGTCCGTCGCCATGGCGACTTCTCGCTCGCCTATTCGACTGCCGTACAGCGCAAGCTTTCCTATTTTGGCGACGCCGACGGCTACATCGCCTTCGGCACCAAGATGAAGCACCATTTTGCGCTCGGCGACCCGGTGGCGGCGCCGGCGCGGCGGCCCCACTATATCAGGCGCTTCGTCGAGACCGCCGGCGACCCGTGGTTCGTGCAGATCGGCGAGGAGACCGCACGCGTGCTGGCCGGGCTCGGCTACAAGGTCAACCGGCTGGGCATCGACACCCGCCTCGCCCTGCCCGAGCATGACTTTTCCGGCAAGCGCAACGAGACCGTGCGCTATTCCGAGCGCTGGCTGCTGAAGAAGGGCTTTTCGTTCGAGGAAGACACGCGGACGGTATTCCTCGACGAAATCGCCCGGCTGTCCGAGAACTGGCGCGGCGACCGCATCGTCAAGCGCTGGGAGATGGGTTTTCTCAACCGCCCATTCCACTATCAGCTCGGCACCGACATGCGTCGCTTCGTCCTGCATGGCCCCGATGGCGAACTCGTCGCGCTGCTCGATTTCGATCCATTGTTTCGCGACGGCAAGGTCATCGGCTACACCACCGCCTTCAAGCGCAAGCACATCGATGCCTCGCCGCACGCCGAGATCGGCCTGACCAAATTCGCCGTCGACCGGTTTCGCGAAGAGGGCATTTCGGTGGTCACGCTCGGCCTGTCGCCGCTTCTCGACGTCACCCCCAGCGGATTTCCCGAAAGCGATTTCTGGCGCAACACCTTTCAGCGCACCTACTCTTCGCCATGGGTCAACCGCCGCAGGTTCAACCTGCAGGGCCAGGCGGCATTCAAGCGCCGCTTCCATGGCATGGAAGAACCGGTCTACATCGCTTTCCGCAAGGGGACTTATGTCGAGATGCTGGGCCTGCTGCGGCTGGTGAAAGCACTCTAGGGGGACCCGGCGCACGGTCGCACGGTCCTGGCTCACTTGCCGTGAAAGATATTTCCGGGCGGCGGCGGCAACTCGCAAAATCATTCCTCTACTAACTTTATAGAATTACCTAGCCTCATCCCTCATCAAAACCGGCGAGGACGTTTCCCGGCGCCGATCCGCAGCGAAGGAGAGGGATCATGTTCCATCTGACGAGACGCGTTTTCGGCGTCGGCCTGCTCGCCGCTACCGTCGGCCTGTCCTTCGGCGCCGCCGCGCAGCAGCTGAAGCAGCTGAACATCGGCTATCAGAAGACCGGCCTGCCGGTGATCGCCCGGCAGCAGCAGGTGATCGAGAAGGCGCTCGCCGACAAGGGCATCACCGTCAAGTGGGTGGAATTCACCGCCGGACCGCCGCTGGTCGAGGCGCTCAATGTCGGCGCCATCGACGTCGGCTGGACCGGCGACGCGCCGCCGATCTTCGGCCAGTCGGCCGGCGCCAACATCGTCTACGCGGCGGCACTGCCGTCCAATGGCGACGGCGAAGCGATCTTCGTCAAGCCGGCCTCGCCGGTCCAGTCCGTCTCCGACCTCAGGGGCAAGCGCGTCGGCGTCGGCAAGGGTACCTCCGCGCATAATCTGCTCGTCGCCGCGCTGGAAAAGGCCGGCGTTCCCTTCGACCAGATCACGCCGGTCTATCTCAGCCCCGCCGATGCGGCCGCCGCCTTCGCCAGTGACCAGATCGACGCCTGGGCGGTCTGGGACCCGTTCTTCGCCATCGCCGAAACTCGCTACCAGCCGCGCGTGCTGGCCCGCTCCAGCGAGGTGCTCAAGGTCAACACCTATTTCCTCGCCAACAAGGATTTCGCCAAGGCGCATCCCGACATCATCACCACCACCATCGCCGCTCTGGGCGATGCGGTGAAATGGGCCGACCAGAACCGCGACAAGGTGGCCGAGGCGCTGCATGAGGTGACCGGTGTGCCGCTCGACGCCCAGACCATCGCCGCCAATCGCAGCAAATTCGGCATCTTTCCGATCACCGACGAGATCACCGCCGGCCAGCAGGCGACCGCCGACCGCTTCTACAAGCTCGGCCTGATCCCGAAGGCAGTCCGCATCTCAGACGCCGTATGGACCGCGCCGGTCAACTGATTCTTCTCGTGCGGCGCCGGCGGCAACGTCCGGCGCCTTTGTGCCTGTAATCTCCCGGAGATCCGTCCGTGACTGCGCCAGACATCACCACGCAAGCCAACCCGCTCGATTTCTTCTGGTTCATCCCGACGCATGGTGACGGCTCCTATCTCGGTTCCGACGAGCAGCAGCGGCCGCCGGAGTTCGGCTATTTCAAGGAGATCGCGCAGGCGGTCGACCGGCTCGGTTTTCCCGGCGTGCTGCTGCCGACCGGGCAGAATTGCGAGGATTCCTGGATCACCGCGACGGGCCTGGCGACGCTGACCGAAAAGCTGAAGTTCCTCGTCGCTCTGCGGCCCGGCGTGACGCTGCCGACGTTCGCCGCGCGCCAGACAGCGGCGCTCGACAGGCTGAGCGATGGCCGCCTGCTGCTCAACGTCGTGGTCGGCGGCAATCCGACCGAGCTCGCCGGCGACGGCGTCTTCCTGCCGCATGACGAGCGCTATGCCCAGGCGCATGAATTCCTGACCATCTGGCGTGGCCTCGTCTCGGGCGAGCGCGTCAACTTCGACGGCAAATATTACCGCGTCGAGAATGGCCGCCTCGACCTTCCGCCAAGCCAAGAGCGGCCGCCGCTCTATTTCGGCGGATCGTCCGACGCCGGCCAGGATCTCGCCGCCGACCTCGTCGACATGTACCTGACCTGGGGCGAGCCACCGGCCCAGGTGGCCGAGAAGCTCGCCGCGGCGCGCAAGAAGGCTGCGCTGCGCGGCAGGAAGCTGCGCTTCGGCATCCGGCTGCATTTCATCGTGCGCGAAACCGAGGACGAAGCCTGGCGCGCCGCCGACCGGCTGATCCGTCATGTCACCGATGCCCAGATCGAGAATGCGCAGGCGCGCTTCCTCAACCAGATGGACTCGGTCGGCCAGCGCCGCATGGCCGAGCTGCATGGCGGCCGCCGCGACAGGCTCGTCGTTTCGCCCAACCTGTGGGCCGGCGTCGGCCTGGTGCGCGGCGGCGCCGGCACCGCGCTGGTCGGCACGCCGGAGCAGGTCACGGAGCGCATCCGCGAATACCAGGCGATCGGCATCGACACCATCATCGGTTCCGGCTACCCGCATCTCGAGGAAGCCTACCGCGTCGCCGAACTGTTGTTCCCGCGCCTCGGGCTGGGCACCAGGCGGCAGCGGGCGCATCGCGACATCGCCAACGAATTCTCCGTCGGCTTCCATGGCCCCGCCCGCCTGCGGGCCTCCTCATGAGCTTTTCCGCGCGCCTCCAGGCAAATGCGATCGGCTGGGTGCTGCCGGTGCTGGTGATCGCCGGCTGGGAAGCGGCATCGCGCGCGGGCGCCATGCCGGCCAATGTGCTGCCGGCGCCAAGTGCTGTCGCCGAGGCCCTCTGGCGGCTGACGCTTTCGGGTGAACTGATCCGCAACATCGCCGTTTCGACGGCGCGCGCGCTTGCCGGCTTTGCCATAGGCGGCTCGATCGGCTTCGCGCTCGGCCTTGCCAACGGGCTGTCGCGCCTCAGTCGCGGCCTCACCGACACCACGCTGCAGATGATCCGCAACATCCCGCATCTGGCGCTGATCCCGCTTGTCATCCTGTGGTTCGGCATCGACGAGGAAGCAAAGCTGTTCCTGGTGGCACTCGGCGTGTTCTTTCCGATCTACGTCAACACGCTGCTCGGCATACAGAGCGTCGATCCGCAGCTGGTCGAGATGGGCCGTGTCTACGGCATGGACCGGCGCGCCCTGTTCCTCCGCGTCGTCCTGCCCGGCGCACTGCCGGCGATCTTCGTCGGCCTGCGCTATGCCCTGGGCATCATGTGGCTGACGCTGATCGTCGCCGAGACCATCTCGGCGAGTTCCGGCCTCGGCTACATGGCCATGCAGGCGCGCGAATTCCTGCTGATCGATGTCGTCGTGCTGTCGATCCTTATCTACGCGCTGCTCGGCAAGCTGGCCGACAGCCTCGCCCGCCTGCTCGAGCGGCTGTCGCTCGGCTGGCATCCCGCCTTCCAGAACGGATAAGTCTTCGATGCCAGCCGCCAGCCTGACCTCCGTCCGTTCCTTCGTCGCCGCGCCGGTGCCGGCGCGCCCGGCGATCTCCGTCGAAGGACGCCGCGCCTTCGCCTTCAAGGGCGTGGAAAAACGTTTCGGCGACAAGATCGTGCTCGACGGCATCGACCTTGACGTGCCGGCCGGTCAGTTCGTCGCCGTCATCGGCAAGAGCGGCTGCGGCAAGAGCACGCTGCTCAGGCTGTTGGCCGGGCTCGACAGGCCGACATCGGGATCGCTGACGCTGGGCGCCGGGGACGAGGGTCACAGCCACACGCGCTTCATGTTCCAGGAGCCGCGCCTGCTGCCCTGGGCGAGTGTGGTGAAAAACGTCGAGGTCGGGCTGACCGGCATCGCCGCCGGCCAGGACGCAAGGCAACGCGCGCTCGACATCCTGGGCGAGGTTGGCCTGGCCGACCGCGCCGACGAATGGCCCTCGGTGCTGTCGGGCGGGCAGAAGCAGCGCGTGGCGCTGGCCCGCGCGCTGGTCGGCCAGCCGCAGATCCTGGCGCTCGACGAGCCGCTCGGCGCGCTCGACGCGCTGACCCGCATCGAGATGCAGCAATTGCTGGAGCGCATCTGGCTCGCCCAGAAATTCGCCGCCGTGCTGGTCACGCATGATGTCGCCGAGGCGGTCGCGCTCGCCGACCGGGTGGTGGTGATCAGCGCCGGCAGGATCGCGCTCGACCTGGAAGTGCCCGTGGCCCGGCCGCGCCGACGCGGCTCGGCCGCGCTCGCCCGCCTCGAAGGCACGATCCTGGACCGGCTGTTCGGCTAGGGCTGTCTTGCGGGGCTTTGGCTGGCCGCCTGGGGGACCGGCGGCGAGCCTTTGACGAGGTCGAGGTTGGCCCGGCCAATCACGAATGTGCTCGCTCGCGGTTCCTGCCCCTAGCGGTTCGCCCATACCAGCCCGACCAGGCCGAGCAGCATGGCGACGAGACCGATATAGAGCCATTGCGGCTGGCCGGTCATGAAGCTGCCGCCGACCACGCCGATGCCTTGCAGCGACCACACCGCACCGATGACCAGCACAATCAAGGCCAGCAGATTTTTGGTCAATCTCATTGACGTATCTCGCTTTTCAAGTCGATCGTTGGTGACGCGGCCGGCGTGATGAAAGAGCCTAAGGAATTGACCCGATCGCGCCGGATTCTACTTGGATATTAATTCGGTATCTTGTCAAAGCGATCTCGCATATCGGCTCGAAGATCATCGGAAATGATTCAAATCGCGCCGGAAAATCCCTGACAGACTGTTACCTTCCGACTCCAAACGTGTGATCCCGCCACGGAACGGACAGATGCTTGCCGCATTTCCTGCCTTATTTGGCACCTAACGGCTGGGGTCTGTCAAAAACGGAGCCATCCCTCAAATATGAAGACCCTAAACCAGACCGCGCTTGTCGCGGTAACGATCGCTGCTGGCCTGATGGTCGGCGCTTCCGCCACCTCGGCAACCGCCGCCGCCGGCCAGTGCGGCCGTGCGTCCTGGTACGCGCTGCACTCGCGCACCGCCTCGGGCGAGCGCATGAACCCGTCGGCGTTGACCGCCGCCCACCGCACGCTGCCGTTCGGCACCAAATTGCGCGTCACCAACCAGAACAATGGCCGCAGCGTCATCGTGCGCATCAACGATCGCGGCCCGTTCATCCGGGGTCGCGTGCTCGACCTGTCGAAGGGCGCCGCCGGCCAGCTCGGCTTCATCGGCTCGGGCCATACCTCGGTCTGCATGGCGCGCGTGTAGCCGTTGCCGGCGTCCGGCAGCGGAGCCGGACACATTTCCTACGCATTTCGGCACCGCACATTAAGCCGGCTCGGCCGTTCCAGGCGCGTTTGCAACGCCTTGGACGAAAGAACCATTGGTCCCGCAACGTGACGTATTGCATCGCAGCAATTAGTTGTTAACCTCGCCGCGAGACATTTGAGGCTCGGCGCTGCTCGTCGTCCCTTCGGTCGCAGCAGCAGCGGGGTTGTCGATGTTCTACCAGCTCTACGAAATGAACCACGCGGCGCTGCAGCCGGCCCGGCTCTATGCCGATGCGGTGCGGATGTTCTATTCCAACCCGCTGAACCCGGTCTCGCACACGCCCTGGGGCCGTTCGATCGCGGCGGGCGCCGAACTGTTCGAACGCACCACGCGCCGCTACGGCAAGCCCGCTTTCGGCCTCGACAAGAGCGTCGTCGACTGGAAAAGCGTCCCGGTCACCGAAAAGACCGTCTGGTCGAAACCGTTCTGCAACCTGGTCCGCTTCGAGCGCGCCGTGCCCGCCGGCCGCAAGCCGGATCCGAAGCTTCTGATCGTGGCGCCGATGTCGGGCCACTATGCGACGCTGCTGCGCGGCACGGTGGAAGCCATGCTGCCCTATGCCGATGTCCACATCACCGACTGGGTCGACGCCCGCATGGTGCCGCTGGCGGACGGCAGCTTCGATCTCGACGACTATATCGACTACATCATCGACATGTTCCACGCGCTGGGGCCTGACACCCATGTGATGGCGGTGTGCCAGCCTTCCGTGCCGGTCCTGGCCGCCGTGGCGCTGATGGAGGCGAAGGGCGATCCCTTCGTGCCCTCGACCATGACGCTGATGGGCGGCCCGATCGACACGCGCCGCAACCCGACCGCGGTCAATCTCCTGGCCGAGGAAAAGGGCATCGACTGGTTCCGCGACAATGTCGTCATGCGCGCGCCCTGGCCCGTGCCGGGCTTCGGCCGCGAGGTCTATCCGGGCTTCCTGCAGCTGTCGGGCTTCATGAGCATGAACCTCGACCGACACATCATCGCCCACAAGGACTTCTTCATGCACCTTGTGAAGCATGATGGCGACAATGCCGAGAAGCACCGCGACTTCTATGACGAGTACCTGGCCGTCATGGACCTGACGGCGGAGTTCTACCTGCAGACCGTGGACACCGTGTTCGTGCGCCATGCCCTGCCCAAGGGCGAGATGATGCATCGCGGCACCAGGATCGACACATCCGCCATCCGCAACGTGGCTTTGTTCACCGTCGAGGGCGAGAACGACGACATATCGGGCCTCGGCCAGACCAAGGCGGCGCAGGACCTGTGCGTCAACATTCCGGCCGACAAGAAGGCGCATTACATGCAGCCGGCGGTCGGCCACTACGGCGTCTTCAACGGCTCGCGCTTCCGCTCCGAAATCGTGCCGCGCATCGTCGACTTCATCACCAGCTACGGCCGCCAGAACCGCGTCGCGGTGAAGCCGAAACTGGTCCGCACCGCCAGGCGGTAAGCCATTGCGGGACAAGATCGGCCGCAGGCCGAACCTGTTGCACGATGGACGCTCTCCCTCCCCGCGGGTAACCATGCCGCAAATCAGTCCGTCGTCGTAATTGACACGGACTGTCAATCGCCCTTAACGTTTCGTTAACAACAGGGTGAGCGGGGACAATGAATTCCTCAACAATGGCGAGAAAGCTGCGTTTGTGCGTGGCCGCGGCCGGTCTGGCAGCCACGGGAAGCTGGCCGGCAATGGCGGCCGGAGCGATGGCGACCGGGGGCATCACCTCGCAGCCGATCGGCCACTATGATTTTTGCAAGCTGCACGCCGGCGAATGCTCGATCCGTCCGAGCAACCTGGCACCGGCAAAAATGACCAATGGGCTGATGCGCAAGCTCGCCGGCGTCACCGCCCGGGTCAACGCCGCCGTCAAGCCGATGAGCGACATGGACATTTACGGCAGGGACGAGGTCTGGGCCTATCCCGACAAGGACGTCGGCGATTGCGAGGACTATGTTCTGGAGAAGCGCCGCCGGCTGTCCCACATGGGTGTCTCGCTGGCCGATCTGCTCATCACCGTGGTGCGCAAGCCCGACGGCGAAGGCCATTCCGTGCTGACCGTGCGCACCGACAAGGGCGACTACGTGCTCGACAACCTGACCGACAAGGTCAAGGCCTGGGACCAGACCGGCTACCGCTTCCTCAAGCGGCAGGCGATCGACAACACCGGCCGCTGGGTCTCCATCCGCGGCGGCCAGCAGGTGCTGGTCGGGTCGGTGGAGTAGGGACTGGGCTGCAAGTTCAGGGGCGCGGCCGTTCTTGCGGTTCCGTGGGCTCTGTCGACCACTTTTAGCAGAGGTTAGCGCCGCCCCTCATTGCCCTGCCGGGCATTTCTCGCCGTATGGTGACGGGGAGAAAGGGCTGGCCGCACCGCCGGCGCCTCTCCTTCGACGCGGACCATTGGCGAAACCATCAATGACAGCGTCCTTCTCCCCGTCCCTATACGGGGAGAAGATGGCGGCAGCCAGATCAGGGGCAGCGCGAACATGGCCAAGCCGTGCACTCCGCGCATCCCTCCGAAAAATTTCTCCCCCTCTCCATGAACCATTTCCGTTCGCCCGGCGACACACAGCCGTGAACGACGGAAACCCAACCATGGAGACTTCAAATGACTGCTTTGCTGCGCAACACCCTTCTCGCCTTCGCTGCCGTCTCGGCCCTGGGCGGATCCGCAATGGCCGACCAGACGGTCAGCTGCGTCCACACCAACCTCAATGATCTCTGGGCCGGCCGCTGTTGCGGCACTGCCGGCGCGTCGGATTGCCTGGGCGGTCGAAACGGTGGCCGTGACCACGGCGACAATGGCCGCCCGGGCAGCAAGGGCGGCAGCCCCAACGGCAGCACGGCCGGCAAGCCCTGATCCCACCCCAGTGGCCCGCCGGCTGCCGCCGGCGGGCACTGTCTTGCACGCCGGCAGACCGTTGCAATGAGGTAAGACCAGCTATGCGCGCCGGCCAAGCGCGGCACGGATCGAGGCGGTGATGCGGCGCAGTTCGGCTTCGTCGAGCTTCTCGATGTTCTCGGCCAGGAGGTTGGCGAGCTCGGTGGCGGCGGGATTGAGGCCCGACGTGTCGAGTTTCACACGCGGATGCGAGGCTTCGGCCAGCCGCGCCAGCTCCTCGGCATCGTCCCAGATGATGTTGAAATAGCCGATGATCTTCTGGATCAGCGTCCAGGTCGGCGCGCCGCGCCTGCCATGCTCGAGCGCCGAGAGATAGGCGGCGCTGACGCCGATCGCCGCCGCCATGTCCTTCTGGCTGACGCCGCGCTCGCGCCGCAGCGCCCGCAGCCTCTCGCCGAACGGCGTCATGCGCCCGGCCTCGCGATCCTCATGAGCGTGCCCGCCGCAGCCTGATATAGAGCGCGCCCGCGCCGCCATGGTTGCGAGCGGCGTGGTCGTGGCTGGAGACCAGCGGCCGGAAGGCCGGCGTCGACAGCCAGGCCGGCACCGCGCGCCGCAGCACGCCGTCGCCGCCGGAGGACGACCCCTTGCCGGTGATGACCAGCACATAGCGGATGCCGCCGGCATGCGCCCGGTGCAGGAAAGAGAACAGCAGCGAATAGGCCTCGTCCTGCGTCATGCCATGCAGGTCGACGCGGCCTTCGATCGGAAGCCGGCCTTTCGACAGTTTGTCCAGCGTCGGCTCGTCGAGCCGGTGCGTGACATGCTGGACTTTCGGCTTTACCGCGCCCGGCGTACTGGCGGCGGGTTGCGCCGGCTGCGGCGCCGTCGGCCTGGCCTCGGCGGCCATGTCGGGAATGTCGACCGAGGCCCTGCCCTTGAGCGGCTTGGCCGTGCGCGCCACCAGGTTCCACAGCACCCGGTCGTCTTCGCTGAGCCTGTCCGGACGCTTGCTCATCTGGCGCCCCCGGCCAGCGCGCGCGGCACCAGCGCGTAGAAATCGGCGGCATTGCGCACCACGCCGGCGATCTCGCCCGCGGCATCGCCCGAACCGGCGAAGAGATCGCCGCGCGCCGGCCCGGTGATCGCCGAGCCGGTGTCCTGCGCGATCATCAGCCGGCGGAACGGCCTTGCGTCGAACGCGGTCAGCGTCGGCGCGTCGATGTAGAAGGGCGTGCCGAATGTGTGCAGCAGCCGGTCGACCGCCACCGAGCGGCCCGGCGTCAGCGGCACCTTGGCGGCGGCGATCGGGCCGAGCGCGGCGTCCTCGACATCAGCCTCGCGGAAGAAGATGTAGGAGCGGTTCTGCCACAGGATCTCGTCGATGCGCCGCGGATGCGCCTTGAACCAGGCGCGGATCGACTGCATCGTCACCTGCGCCAGCGGGATCTCGCCCAGCTCGCTCAAGACCTTGCCCGGGCCGGTGAAGCGCTGGCCCGACTTAGCGGCGTAGGTGACGCGGCGAAGCCGGCCGTCGGTCATGGCGAGCCGCGCGGCGCCTTGCACATGGATGAAGAAGGCGTCGACCTTGTCGGCCAGCCAGGCGATCTCCAGCCCTTGGCCGTCGAGCGCGCCGCGCTCGATCGCGCCACGGTCGAAATATTCGGCCAGTCCATCCGCCGTCCGGCGCGCGAAGGCGAGATAGGAATCCATCCCGTCGGGCCTATTGGCGTCGTCGACATCGACCAGATCGGCCGGCCGCGACAGCAGCGGCACGACAAAACGCTGCGTGCGCACCGGCGAGGCCTCGACCTGCGGCTCGTAGAAGCCGGTGACGAGGCCGGCGCCGCTCTCGGGCCGGACCAGCATGGGGACAAAATGACGCTCGAAGAAGGCGCGGGCTTCCGCTCCGGTCACAGGCGAAGCGTCGCGCGCATCCGCGTAGGCCGCGGCGAAGGCGCCGAAATCGACGCCGAGCGCGCCGCTGCGATAGGGTTTTACCGGCACATGGACGGCGGAACGGCGAAAGGCCTCGAAGGCCGGCACAGGGTCGTCATCGCCCCAGCCGGGGAGATCATCGAAAGACCTTGCCGAAAAGAGAGGCGAGAGCGACACCGGAGCCCGTCGCCCTAAAGCGCGTCGTGTTTGAAGAGCATCATGCGACGCGCTTCAGGTCTGGGTCTTGATGCAGGTCGTTGTCCCAAACCGCTTGGCACTTTTGGGCGACATGCATCGGGGCTCAGTCTTCCTCTTCGGTGGCGACGAGCTTCCAGTTCGGATCGCGCGAGCGCGTGTCGCGGGCGAAGGTCCAGACGTCCTTGACCTCGGCCACGGTTTCGGGGTCACCGTCGATGACGGCGCCGGCCTTGTCGCGCGTCGCCGAAATCAGCTCGCTGATGATGCGCAGCGTGACATGCGCCTCGCCGCCCTTCATCTCGGCCGAGACGATATCGGCCTTGTCGATGCCGACGAAGGAGGACTGGATCTTTTCCGACTTGGCCTCGCGCTCGCCTATCGCCGCGACGAAACCGTCGTACACCTCGCGCGACAACAGGTTCTTCAGCGTCTTGCGGTCGCCGTCGGCATAGGCCATGACGATCATCTCATAGGCCATCTTGGCGCCGTCGACGAAACCCTTCGGGTCGAAGGACGGGTCATTGTCCTTGATGGCGCGCAGGCCCTTGTTGAGATCGGTGTCGGGCTTGGCGAAGGCATCGATCGCCGCATAGGCGTCGGCCGGCGCCGGCTCGCCCGGCGGGCGCTTGCGCGGCAGCGAAACGACGTTTTCGGGCTTCTGCGTGGCGTCCTTTTCGGTGCGCGCCGCCGAGTAGGGGTCGAAGGGCGGCCGCTCGCTACCGGTCCGACGGCCCAGCACGTTGCGCAGCTGGAAGAAGATCACCACCGCCGCGATCAGGAAGAAAATCGTGCCGAAGTCGAAGAAACCCATATCTTCCGCCAATCAATCCCTGCCCTAGGCCGGACCATCCGGCCAACAGGCCGCGGTCGCATAGCGTTCAACATTCAAAGCATATAGAACGCAAGGTGCAATCATTCAAATTAAAGGCAGGCATACCTATCTAACGGCCTCAGTGCCAGCGGCGATTGGCCGCCAGGGCAAAACAATCGAAACGACCAACGACCGGAAGGTTGGCAAGACTTGCGCATTTCGCTGCTTCCCCTGTTTCTTCTCGCCCTGCCGCTGCTGGAGATCGCCGGTTTCGTCATCGTCGGCCGCGAGGTCGGCGCGCTGGCGACGGTCGGCCTGGTGCTTGCCTCGAGCATTGCCGGCGTGCTTTTGCTCAGGCACCAGGGGTTCGGAGTCATGGCGCGGGTGCGCGCCGAGATGGATGCCGGCCATGATCCCAGCCGCCACCTCGCCCACGGCGCCATGATCGTGGTCGCGGCGATCCTGCTGATCATCCCCGGCTTCATCACCGACATTATCGGCCTGCTGCTGTTCCTGCCGCCGGTGCGCGACCTTGCCTGGCGCCGCTTCAAGGGCCGCATCGTCGTCGCCACCGATTTCTCCGCCGGCGGCTTCCGCCGGCCGCGCGACAGGGTCATCGACCTCGACGACGGCGACTATTCGCGCGAGGACGATTTCAAGCGCGGCCCGGATCACAATTCGCCGTGGCGGCGGCTGAAGGATGACTGAGACCGCACCGATATTCAGGTGATGCCGGTCTGCAAAGCGCGGCTTCCCGCGCTTCCGGTGCTCACGTAGGTCAAGTACGCTCCGCTCCGGTTCTCGGAAACCACCCCTTTCGCCTCGGCCTGACCTGAATCTCGATGCAGTCTGCGTCCGCTCCGGTCGCAAGGCGGCAAACCTTGTCTTGTCATGCCGACCATGGTAGCGAACGCCCGATTTCAATTCGGTCAGCAACGCTGCCCAGGGGAAAAGGATATAAGGCTCATGGCCAGCAATGATGACGCGCCGACCGGCGCGGCCAACGGCAACGGCAACGCGCAGGCGCAGCCTTCGCTCAACGTGCTCGCCCAGTATGTGAAGGACCTGTCCTTCGAAAGCCCCGGCGCGCCGAACTCGCTGCGCGGCCGCGACAAGGCCCCCGGCATCGCCATCAACGTCAACGTCAACGCCAACCCGCTTTCCGACAAGCAGTTCGACGTCAACCTGACGCTGAACGCCAAGGCCTCCTTCGACCAGGAAGTGCTGTTCAATGTCGAGCTGGTCTATGGCGGCGTCTTCGCCATCTCCGGCTTCCCGCAGGAGCACATGCTGCCCATCCTGTTCATCGAATGCCCGCGGCTCCTGTTCCCCTTCGCCCGCCAGATCATCGCCGAGGCGACCCGCAATGGCGGCTTCCCGCCGCTGATGCTCGACCCGATCGATTTCGCCCAGATGTTCCAGCAGAAGATCGCCGAGGACCAGGCCGCCGCGTCGAAGGTTCAGGTGAGCTGACGTCTCTCCACGGAATGCCTCGAAAAACCCGGCCTTGAGCCGGGTTTTTTGTTGGAGGCGCCAACCCTCGACTTCGTCATCCACGGACGGAGCAAGGAGCGCAGCGGAGGCCTGCCCGCCCTCCCGCCAACCGCCGCTCACCCTGCGGAGCAGCGCACAACTCCTGCGGATTCCAGAACACTCCGCTACGTCACCCCGCCCTATCATCGCCGCCTCAGGCAAGGCGTCCCGGCGGTCGCGACCGCGTAGGCGATCCGTCGGGACGAGCCTGCTTCCGCGCATGCCGCTGCCCCAAGACCGCACTTTGGGCGGCACGCGCCAACGACAAAGGGAACGACGATGAGATTCATGCTGACCGACCGCAAACCGCATCCGCGGGCCAAGCCCGTCGCCGAGGATTTCAGGAAGGGCGCCATCAGCCGCCGCGAATACCTGGCGCTGATGGCCGGCCTCGGCGTCAGCGCCGCCGGCGCGCTTGCCCTGGGCGGCCTTGCCCCCACGCCGGCCCGCGCGGCCGAGCCGAAGAAGGGCGGCACCTTGCGCGTCGCCATGAACGTCAAGGGCTTCAAGGACCCGCGCACCTTCGACGGCGTCGAAATGTCCAACGTCGCCCGCCACTGCAACGAATATCTGGTGCGCTGGAACACCGATTTTACCTTCGAGCCCTGGCTGCTCGAAAAATGGGAGATGAGCGACGACGCCAGGACGCTGACGCTGCATGTGCGCAAGGGCATCACCTGGTCGAACGGCGACGCCTTCAACGCCGATGATGTCGTCCACAACCTCACCCGCTGGTGCGAGGCGGGCGTGGCCGGCAATTCGGTCGCCGCGCGCATGGGCGCGCTGGTCAATGCCGACACCAAGAAGGCGGTCGATGGCGGCATCGAGAAGGTCGACGACCACACGATCAGGCTCAACCTGCCCAAGCCCGACATTTCGCTGATCGCCGGCATGGCCGACTATCCCGCCTTGATCATGCACCGCTCCTATGACGGTGACGGCGATCCGATGAAGGCGCTGGCCATCACCACCGGCCCCTGCGAACTGGTGAAATGGGACGCCGAGACCGGCGCCGAGGTGGAGCGCAAGGACAAGCCGTGGTGGAAGGGCGAATTCCATCTCGATGGCATCCAGTGGATCGACTACGGCTCCGACCCCAACGCCATGCTGTCGGCGTTCGAATCCGGCGAGATCGACACCGACCACGAAACCGCCTCCGATGCCGTTTCGCAGACCGAGAAGATGGGGCTGAAGAATTCCGAGATCGCCACCGGCTCGACCATCGTCGCCCGCTTCAACGTCGGCAACGCGCCCTATGACGACATCAAGATCCGCCGCGCCGCGCAGCTCGCCGTCGACAATTCGGCGGTGCTGGCGCTCGGCCTCGGCGGCAGGGGCAAACCCGCCGACAATCACCATGTCGGCCCCATGCACCCCGAATATGCCGATATCGGCCCGGCCAGGCGCGATGTGGAGGAGGCGAAAAAACTGCTCGCCGCCTCCGGCAAGCCGGACCATGAATACGAGCTGATCTCGGTCGACGTCGAATGGCAGAAGAGCACCGGCGACGCCATCGCCGCGCAGATGCGCGAGGCCGGCCTGAAGATCAAGCGCACCGTGCTGCCCGCCGCCACCTTCTGGAACGACTGGAGCAAATACCCCTTCTCCTGCACCGAATGGCTGGGACGCCCGCTCGGCGTCCAGGTGCTGGCGCTGGCCTACAAATCGGGCGCCGCCTGGAACGAAAGCGCCTATGCCAGCAAGGAATTCGACGACCTGCTCGACAAGGCGCTGGCGATGCCGGACGCCAAGGCCCGCAAGGAGATCATGGCCGGCATCGAGAAGAATTTGCGCGACTCAGGCATCATCATCCAGCCCTACTGGCGCTCGGTCTACCGGACCTACCGCAAGGGGGTGGAGGGCTGCGAGCAGCACCAGGCGCTGGAGCAGCACTTCGAGAAGGTGTGGATTGAGAGCTGAGGCGCGTTGCGGCGCGTTCTTCCTTCCCCCCTTGTGGGGGGGAAGGTGGATTGCCGCGAAGCGGCAAGACGGGGTGCGTGACGGATCGCTGCCTTACAGAACTAAATGCTATAAGCGCCCAATCCTTTCCCTCACTCCGCTGGAACACCCCTCATCCGTCTCGGCGCTGGCGCGCCGATCCACCTTCTCCCGCAAGGGGAGAAGGAAGAGGCGTCGCGCTCACCGCCCCTCCCGCACCAACGTCCAAATCCACCCGACAAAAGTCAGGACCAGGAATGGATAGCCGGCGGCCGGCAGCGGCGCCGATGTCGGCAGCAGGGGCGCGCCCCACAGGATCATGCCGGCCGAGACGACGAACAGCACGGCGGCGACGAGCGCGGTCAGCCGCATCCAGAGCGCGAACGTGCCCGGCGCGCTGACCATGACCAGCCCCGCCGCCCACAGCGAGATGCCGCCGGCATAGGAAGGCACGCTGGCCTCCAGCCCGGCCGCATTGCCGGCCAGCAGCAGGCTCTCGCCGGCCAGGAAGGTCAGGAAGCCGGCGGCGACGCAATCATTGCCCAGCCGCTGGTATTTCATGGTGAGGAGTGCTGCGGCGACGACGAGCGCCACGCCGTCGATCGTCCAGAGCGTTTCGCGCAGCGGAGCGCTGGCGACGAAGGTGCCGGCCAGGCCAAAGGCGCCGCCGATGGCGAGGCCGAGAGAGGCGACGGTGTTTGAGGTGCTGCGCATGTGGTGACTCCCCGGGTGCGGAGAGAGGGTACTGCTGAGAAGCGCGCGCTCAAAGAGAATACCGATGGGGCAACAGCGGTAACCCCTTCCAACGTTGCGATGCCATTACAATAAAAAGTCAGCACTCCCGACCTATTTTGCAGCGCAACAGAATCAGCTCGATCAAAATGTTTGTTCTTTCGCTGAACAGAAGTATTGTCCCCAAGGCGGTGGTCGCTTTGCGCTGAGTTATCCCGCTAGGAGGAGTTTGAGTAAGCGCCTGTATTTATTATGAAATTTTCACGATCGCAGACCTAAGTCAGCGATCCTTTAGCCATGTCTTGACTCTCGACATTGCTTAATCTCATCTAGAAGTCGTCTAGAATCAAGAAACCGCCGCAAAGCTGGCGAGCCGCGACGGTTTCCGAGTTCTAACCCGCACAAGATTGGACGTCAGGCGCGGGGCATAGCGTATTTGGTACACTGATGTTGAATCAGAATAATCCGCCATGGTCAAGCCTGACGTTCGCTTATGCCAATTAAGGAGCGACTCCAATGGCGCAGCGTACTTACCCTTCGTACTGGTTGTACAAGGACAATAGTGGCGAATGGCGGTGGACTTACGAAGCTGTGAATGGCGAAACCATCGCCGTAAGCAGTGAGAGCTACAAGCGCCGTGTCGATGCCCAGCGCGGTATAGACATCATGAAGGCGTCAACCAGTAGTCCGGTCTGGTATCCGTCGAATCTTGAGAATGCGGCATGATACGAAGGGCTCGCCGCTGGCGGGCCTTTTTCGTTCAGGGTCCTCAGAAAGGGCACACCAAATGCCATCCTTTGGAATTTCAGCTTTCTTGAGAATTGTCCATATGAACGATCGGCCGCAGCGAACTGAGCTACGCCGAAGATCTGCGCCAAGAGAGGGAGGCTATGATTTTCATAGCAGTCTTCGTCGTCTCTGCCGGCGTCTGGTAGCTGGAGAGCCGTTGGAGAATTTACTGGCGGCGACACTTGCAATTGCTCAACCACCAGAGAGGCGATCTGCTCAACTCGGCCTCAAGCGGCTAAATGCGTGGAGAATTCTCAACCCAGGCGCAGTCTTGGAATGTCATGCGGTCACGGTGCGAAGCCCTGGAGAAACGTTTTCCGTCAACTTCACACCGAACTTTGGCCTCCGAGTTGAGGATCAGGCTGTCGCAATACATGTTTGGAACACCGCAGCTCCGCGACTGGAGCAGAGGTTGGTCCGAGCCGTCTTATCTACAATCCAACCCACATATCATGCAGCGGACAATGGGCCTGACGACATAGCTGTTCTGTGTCTGAGGACCATGCGCCTCATCCGTCTTGGCAACGCATCGGACGTTGCAGATTTAGGTCGCGTCATGTTCGCAAATGTCGACGGCATTTTTCGAGAGATCGCCGCCGCTTCGGGGGAAGCACCGCCTGCGCCCGGCGATCATCCCGCCCCGCCACCCGGAGAATAATCTCCACCGCGCAGCGTCAGCGCCGCTGGCGGGGGGCCCGCTGCCTCCGGCAGCTCCCCGCTTTCGAAGCCTGTCATCGATCCACCGGATCGATGACTTGGCGCGCCAGGCGCGCCAACCGGCTTCTCAATCCCCCATCTTCAGCGCCTGGATAAACGCCTCCTGCGGGATGTCCACCTTGCCGAACTGGCGCATGCGCTTCTTGCCCTCTTTCTGCTTGTCCAAGAGCTTGCGCTTGCGCGAGACGTCGCCGCCGTAGCACTTCGCCGTCACGTCCTTGCGCAGCGCCGAGATGGTTTCGCGGGCGATGACCTTGCCGCCTATCGCCGCCTGGATGGGGATCTTGAAGAGGTGGTGCGGGATCAGCTCCTTCAGCTTCTCGCACATCTGCCGGCCGCGCTTTTCGGCCGCGGTGCGGTGCACCAGCATGGAGAGCGCGTCGACCGGCTCCTCGTTGACCAGGATCGACATCTTCACCAGGTCGCCCTCGCGGTAGTCGGTCAGGTGATAGTCGAACGAGGCGTAGCCCTTGGAGATCGATTTCAGCCGGTCGTAGAAGTCGAAGACGACCTCGTTGAGCGGCAGATCGTAGGTCAGCATGGCGCGTTTGCCGACATAGGAGAGGTCGGCCTGGATGCCGCGCCGGTCCTGGCAGAGCTTCAATATGCCGCCGAGATAGTCGTCGGGCGTCAGGATCGTGGCGCGGATCCACGGCTCCTCGATGGCCGAGATCTTGACCACGTCGGGCATGTCGGCCGGGTTGTGCAGTTCCTTCACCGAGCCGTCATTCAAGAGCAGCCGGTAGACGACGCTGGGCGCGGTGGCGATCAGGTCGAGGTTGAACTCGCGCTCCAGCCGCTCCTGGATGATTTCCAGATGCAGCAGGCCGAGGAAGCCGCAGCGATAGCCGAAGCCGAGCGCGGCGGAGGTTTCCATCTCGTAGGAGAAGGAGGCGTCGTTGAGGCGCAGCTTGCCGACGGCGGCGCGCAGGTCCTCGAAATCGGCGGCGTCGACCGGGAACAGGCCGCAGAACACCACCGGCTGCGCCGGCTTGAAGCCGGGCAGGGCGTGCGCGGTCTGGCGGCGGTCCTCGGTGATGGTGTCGCCGACGCGGGTGTCGGCCACTTCCTTGATCGAGCCGGTGAAGAAGCCGAACTCGCCGGGGCCGAGCTCCTCGACATTGATGCGGGCCGGCGTGAACACGCCGGTGCGCTCGACCAGGTATTTGGCGCCGGTGCCCATCATGCGGATGGTCTGGCCCTTCTTCAGCACGCCGTCGATGATGCGCACCAGAACGATGACGCCGAGATAGGCGTCGTACCAGCTGTCGACCAGCATGGCCTTCAAGGGGGCGGTCGCATCGCCCTCGCGCGGCGGCGGCAGCTGGTGGACGATGGCTTCCAGCACGTCGGGAATGCCGAGGCCGGTCTTGGCCGAGATCAGCACGGCGCCGGAAGCGTCGATGCCGATCACCTCCTCGACCTGCTCGCGGATGCGCTCGGGCTCGGCGGCCGGCAGGTCGACCTTGTTCAGCACCACGACGATCTCGTGGTTGTTGTCGATGGCCTGGTAGACATTGGCCAGCGTCTGCGCCTCGACGCCCTGGCTGGCGTCGACCACCAGCAGCGAGCCCTCGCAGGCGGCCAGCGACCGCGACACTTCATAGGCGAAGTCGACATGTCCGGGCGTGTCGATGAGGTTGAGGATATAGTCCTCGCCATTGTTGGCGCGGTATTTCAGCCGCACCGTCTGCGCCTTGATGGTGATGCCGCGCTCGCGCTCGATGTCCATCGAGTCCAGCACCTGCTCCTTCATGTCGCGCAGCTCCAGCCCGCCGGTGGACTGGATCAGGCGGTCGGCGAGCGTGGATTTGCCATGGTCGATATGGGCGACGATGGAGAAATTGCGGATGTGGTCGAGGGGCGTGCTCATGTCGCGCGCTTTAGCAGGGGCGGCTTGCGGCGGCAAGGCTTGCGGCGCAAGGGCGGCGCCTTCGATCACAAAGCGGTGAGCCGCGCCAAATGCCGGCCCCGGCGGCGGCGAATGCTTAAACTTTGACCGATCGCATTAGACCTTGGTTTGCCCGCGCGTGATATTTGAGTGATCACTAATATCCCTGGGGGTACGAAAATGCTGAAAGTTGCAGGCGGGTTCGCCCGTTCGCGCAGCGGCTCGATGATGCCGCTGTTTTTTCTCATGCTGGTGCCTCTTATAAGCGCGATCGGCTTCTCGGTCGACTATACCAGCGCGATCCAGACCCGGTCCAACCAGCAGCAGGCGCTGGATGCCGCGCTGCTGTCGATCACCACCATGGACACCACCTCGACGCTGGCGCAGCGCCAGACGGCGCTGCAGGATGCCTTCATCGCCAATGGCGGCCAAGGCACCGCGACGCTGAACAGTTTTGTGGCTGGTACCCCCACCACAGCCGCCACCGGCCAGGCCTCGGCAAGTTTCTCCATGCCGACCATTTTCATGAAGATCGCCAGGATCGACTCCGTGCCGGTTGCCGTCGCGTCGGCGGTCAGCAAGCCGCCGGCGCTGGTCAATGCGTCCTTCAAGATCGACAAGGTGTCGGGTTACTGGAACAAGACGATGACGCTCTACGGCACCAGCTTCGGCGCCACGACGCCGCAGAAACTGATGACGGCGAGCTATGTCTACTCGCCCTACACCTATTCGTACAAGGTGGGCGGCAGGTCCTATTCGGTAACGGAAGCGAAGGGTTACGGCACGACGACGACATCGCTTGTCAATGGTTCGACCTCGACGGTGGTCCAGATGCAGACATGCTCCACCATCGGCTCAATGTCGGCTTTCACCAGCCCGCCGTCGGGCGCGATCGTGAGCGGGCAGTACGACGGCAACAGCGGCAAGACGATCTATTTCCAGACCACGTGCGCCACCACCAACGTGCCTGCCACAGGTTCCGGCGCCGCCGTCGACGTCAGCCAGATGGGCCAGCTTTTCCTGCAGATGGATGTCACGACCGGCAACAAGGCGACGTTCAAGACGAACGACACCAACACTTCCGACTACCTCTATCTGGGCACCACGCCCACGCCCTTGACCGAGGTCGCCGCGGGGCAGCTGATTGACATCTTCAGCGTCGTGCCTTGCTCGCAGACCAGCTACCAGGCCTGGGAAGACGGCGGCACCACCCTCCCGGCCGATTATACGAATGCCGACTTTTTCTATAACGTCACCGGCAAGTGCGACTTCAACAAGCGGCCCTCGGACACAGCGCTGACGCAGTAAGGAGGACTGCTTCTCCCTCGGGGGGGAAGGTGGATCGCGCGAAGCGGCGAGACGGCATGAGGGTGTTGGACGGAGCGCCGGGTCTGGCTAATCTTGCGCCATGCCGCATCAACCCGTCACCCAAGCCAAGCGTAGATTTGCCCGCTCGCTCCGGCGCGAGATGACGGAAGCGGAAGGCAGGCTCTGGCAGGAGCTGCGCGACCGCAGGCTCGACCGGATAAAATTCCGGCGCCAGGCGCCTATCGGAAAATACGTCGCCGATTTCATTTGCCCCGAAGCTCGACTGATCATTGAGATCGACGGCAGCCAGCATGCGGAGTCGGATACGGACCAGATCCGCAAAACGGAGCTCGAGGCCAAGGGCTTCCGGGTTCTGCGTTTCTGGAATGACGATGTCCTGAAAGACCTCAACGCCGTCTGCGACACTATCATCGCCTATGTAAGAGATACCAGGCTGCAGCCTTGGCGGTAAGAGCACTCTTCCTTCCCCCCTTGTGGGGGAAGGTGGATCGGCGCGTTAGCGCCGAGACGGATGAGGGGTGCTCCAGCGGAGTGAGACGTCGGCATTCCCTGGAGCACCCCTCATCCGACCTCGCTTCGCGAGGCCACCTTCTCCCGCAAGGGGAGAAGGGAAGACCAGGCTCAATGCGCACTCAATCTTGATTGGCACGGTATTGGCGGCCCGGGTCGGCGTGGCCTAGCGTGGAGCGCGTCAACTCCCGGAGAAGAACCCGATGCCTGAATCCGTGCTGCGTGTGTCCATCCTGCGCTGCGATGCGACGAAGCTCGCTTCGTTGCGCGCGATGATGGTGGCCGCCGAGGCGGAGCTTCGCCCCGGCATAGAGGCCCTGCCGGGGCTGCTCGTCTTCGACGCCGGTGCCGACGAGGCGACATCGTCGCTGATCAACACCAGCGTGTGGGACACGCTGGAGCACGCCAGGCAGCTCGACACCTTCCAGCCCATGCTGGATGCGGGAAAGCGATTTGTCGCCGCCGGCGCAAGGTTCGAGCGGCCGATCATGCACTACAGCTCGCTGTGGCGTTTCGGGCCACTCGCGTAGGCGCCAGCAGCTCCATCTTCCCTTCTCCCCTTGTGGGGAAGGTGTCGCCGAAGGCGACGGATGAGGGGGGTTCCAGGGAACGCCAACGCCTCACTCCGCTGGAGCACCGCTCATGCGACCTCGCTTCGCGAGGCCACCTTCTCCCGCAAGGGGAGAAGGAAGAGGCGCTCCAATCACAAACCGGTGAGCGCTGTAACGAAGCGGCCGATGGCGGCGAAGTGGGGGAATGACCGGCGCATCCCAGCGCCGTCCCCCACGGGAGCCCACCTATGCCGAGATCCAGAAAATTGATCGCCCTGTCCAGCCTGGGCGCCATCGCGCTCGCCGCCTCGCTCGGTGCCGCCGCCGCGCAGCCGCTCAGCGTCGTCGAGCTGTTCACCAGCCAGGGCTGCTCGTCCTGCCCGCCGGCCAATGCCAATCTGATCAAGGTCAAGGACCAGCCCGGCGTGCTGGCGCTGTCCTTCAACGTCACCTACTGGGACTATCTCGGCTGGAAGGACACCTTTGGAAAGCAGGAGTTCACCCAGCGCCAGGTTTCCTACGAGCCGCCGCTCGGCCATGACGGGCCGTTCACGCCGCAAGTCGTGGTCAACGGCCATGCCGATGTGGTCGGCGCCGCACCAGGCGAGATCGAGCATCTGATTTCGGCGACCGGCAAGACCGGCGGCCCCTCGCTGTCGCTCGCGGGCGGCAAGGTGGCGATAGGCGCCGGCGCCGCACCGGGCGGCAAGGCCGATGTCTGGCTGGTGCGTTATGCCAAGGGCGTCGTGCAGGTGCCGGTGGCGCGCGGCGAAAACACCGGCCGCACGCTGCCGCATGCCAATGTCGTGCACGCCCTGGAAAAACTCGGCAGCTGGACGGGCGAGGCCACGTCCTATGCGCTGCCCGCCGCCTCGGGCGGCCTGAACACCGCCGTGCTGGTGCAGTCGCCGGGCGGCGGGCCGATCCTGGCCGCCGCCACCAACTGATTTTTCTTTCTCTTCGCGCGGGGCCGCATGCAGCGGCAACGCATCACCCGGCCCGCTTGCGCGCCAAAACCCAAGGAGAACTTCCATGACCAAGTACCTGACCCTGCCGGCGCTCGCCTTCGCGCTTTCGGCCGCCGTTTTCGTCGCCGGCGCCCGTGCCGACGACGCCACCAACGCCATGAAGCCTGCCAATGCGATGGCCACCGACGCCATGAAGCCGGCGACGGATGCCATGAAGCCGGCAACGGATGCCATGAAACCGGCGGATGCCATGAAGCCCGCCGACCCGATGGCCACCAATGCGATGAAGCCCGCGGCGGACGCAATGAAGCCGGCGGCGGATGCCATGAAGCCTGCGGCGGATGCCATGAAACCGGCGGTGGATGCGATGAAGCCGGCGCAGTAAGCCAGGCCGGCTCCCCTCACGCAGGTTCCGCTTCGCTCGGCCGACCATTCCGGGCGAGGCGCGGATCTCGCCCGGCACAGGTGGCTCGACGGGCCGGATGAGGGGGGCGCCGCCGACAGGAGCCGCCGCACGGCAAATTGAGAAGCTCCTGGCGGCTCGCCTCGTATATAATGGACCAACAACAGGAGATCAGAACATGACCGGTATCGAAAAGACACGGCCGTTCCTTGCCCGCGGCGCGCTGGCCGTGCTCGGTTTCGCGGCGGTGGCGGCGGCGGCCTTGTGGCAGACGCCGGCGCGCTCGGCCGAGGACGCGGTGGTGATCCCGCCGCCGGCAATGGACGAAAAGGCCGCCCCGGGCAAAGAGACGGCGATCTTCGCCGGCGGCTGCTTCTGGGGCGTGCAGGGCGTGTTCCAGCACGTCAAGGGCGTCAGCAAGGCCGTCTCCGGCTATACCGGCGGCGCCAAGGATGACGCCGTCTACGAGACCGTCGGCACCGGCCGCACCGGACACGCCGAGTCGGTCGAGATCACCTACGACCCGTCGAAGGTGACCTATGGCCAACTGCTGCAGGTCTATTTCTCGGTCGCCCACAATCCGACGCAGCTGAACTTCCAGGGACCGGACTCCGGCACACAGTACCGCTCGACGATCTTTGCCGAGAACGACACGCAGAAGAAGATCGCACAGAGCTATATCGAGCAGCTCGACAAGGCCAAGCTCTATCCGGCACGGATCGTCACCACGATCGAGACCGGCAAAACCTTCTATCCGGCCGAGAACTACCACCAGGATTTCCTGACGCTGAACCCGACCTATCCCTACATCGTCTACAACGACCTGCCCAAGGTGGCGAACCTGAAGCAGCTGTTCCCGGCGCTGTACAGCGAGAAGCCGGTGCTGGTGCTGGCGGCGAGCAATTGATCCGTGCCTTCTCCCCGTCGCCATACGGGGAGAAAGACGCCCTCAATCATACGTCAGATCCGTCGCCTTGCCGCCGAAAACGCGGTAGGCATAGAAGGAATAGAAGATGATGATCGGCAGCACCACCACGGTGCCGGCCAGGATGATGGCGAGGCTCTCCGTCGCCGAGGCCGCCTGCCAAATGGTCAGCTTGTCGGGCACCACGAAGGGGTAAAACGACCAGGCGAGACCGGCAAAGCCGAGCGCGAAGATGGCGGCCAGCGTCAGGAACGGCGTCAGCGCATGGCGGTCGTCCGGCTTGGGCAGATGGAAGGTCTGCCGCCACAGCCACAGGAACAACAGCGCCGACAGGATCGGCAGCGGCGAGAGATAGAGCATCTGCGGCCAGACGAACCATTTGTCGAAGATGCGCGGACTGGCGAAAGGTGTCGCCAGCGACACCGCCGCCATGCCGAGCGCCGTCAGCACCAGCGCGGTGCGCAGCCAGCGCACTGCTTTCTTCTGCAGCTCGCCCTCGGTCTTGTAGATCACCCAGGCGGCACCCATCGCCGCATAGGCGGCGGCCAGGCAGAACGCCACCAGCACGCCGAACGCCATGCCGCCCAGGCCGACATCGAGGCCGAGCACGTAGACGCCCAGCATATAGCCCTGCGCCAGCGAGGCGATGAGCGAGCCGAGGAAAAAGATGCGGTTCCAGCGATGCTTGCGGCCAGCTGGCACCTTGGCGCGAAAATCGAAGGCGACGCCGCGCAGGATCAGCCCGACCAAGAGCACGAAGGCGGGAATGTAGAGCGCGGTGAGGATGACGCCATGCGCCATCGGGAAGGCGACCAGCAGCAGGCCGACGGCGAGCACCAGCCAGGTCTCGTTGGCGTCCCAGAACGGACCGATCGCCGCGATCATCGTATCCTGCTCCGCGTCCTCGGCCACGGCGAACAGGATGCCGATGCCGAGATCGAAACCGTCGAGAATGACATAGATCAGGATGGCGAGGCCCATCAGGCCGGCGAAGATCAGCGGGAGAGCGGTCGGCCAGTCGAAGGTCATTTTTCTTACTCCCCGGCCGCCGGCTGCGACATGGCGGCTTTCATGACGCCCGGCAACGGTGATGAATCCCCATCCTTCGCCGCTTTCAGCGCCAGATGCACCAGCACGCCGAGATAGGCGATCAGCAACAGCACGTAGAGAATGAGGTAAACGGCCAAAGTCAGCGCGACATGGCTGCCCGCCACCGGGCCGACGGCATCGGCGGTCTTCAGCACGCCGGTGACCAGCCAGGGCTGGCGGCCGATCTCTGTCGTGTACCAGCCGGCCAGCGTCGCCAGCCAGCCCGACAGCGCCATCGGCACCATCAGCATGGCGAGCGGCTTGGGCAGGCTGTGCCGGCGCTTGAGGAAGAAGGCGGCCGACCACGAGACCGCGAGCATCAACAGGCCGGTGCCGACCATGATGCGGAAACTCCAGAACAGCGGAAAGACCGGCGGATGGTTGCCGGGGTAGTCGTTCAGCCCAGGCACCACGCCGCTGGTCGAGTGCCGCAGCACCAGGCTGGCGCCGTCGGGAATGGCGATCTCGAATTTGTTTTCCCTGGCCGCCTCGTCGGGCAGCGCGAACAGCACCAGCGGCACGTTGGGGCCGGTGTTCCAGTTGGCCTCCATGGCGGCGATCTTCTGCGGCTGGTGCTCCAGCGTGTTCAGCCCGTGCTGGTCGCCGGCAAAGATCTGGATCGGGATCAGGATCGCGGCGGTGAAGACACCGGTGCGCAACGCCTTCCACATCGATTCCGAGCGGTCGCCGTTGAGATGACGCAGCGCCGAGAGGCCCGCTATCAGGAACGAGACCGTCAGCCCCGAGGCCAGGAGCATGTGCACCAGCCGGTAAGGCATCGACGGGTTGAAGACGATGGCCCACCAGTCGACGGCATGCGCCTTGCCGTCAATCATCTCGAAGCCGGCCGGCGTCTGCATCCAGGAATTGAGCGCGATGATCCAGAACGCCGACACCGTCGTGCCGCCGGCCACCAGCACCGTCGCCAGCGTGTGGACGCGGTTGGAGACGCGGCGGAAGCCGAACAGCATGATGCCGAGGAAGGCCGCCTCGAGGAAGAAGGCGGTGAGGATCTCATAGGCCAGCAGCGGCCCGGCGATGTTGCCGACATGCTCCATATAGCCCGGCCAGTTGGTGCCGAACTGGAAGCTCATGGTGACGCCGGACACCACGCCCATGGCGAAGGACAGGGCGAACACCTTCACCCAGGTGAAATAGGCGCGCATCCACGCAGAATCGTTGGTCGCGTTGTAGCGCAGCTTGAAGAACAGCAGCACCCAGCCAAGTGCAATGGTGATGGTAGGAAACAGAATATGAAACGAAATATTCGCGCCGAACTGGATGCGCGACAGTATGAGCGGGTCCATGGCGGGCTCCGGCTGCTGTTTGCTGGCGGCAGCGTATGCCTGTAATGCCGGTTGGTCAAAGCGGCGTCCCGCCGCGAGGCTCAACGCCACAGGACAATTTTACCGGTTCATACGCCACATCTCCAGCCACGCCCGGCAGTGGCTGTCCAGAACTGTCAGCAGCGCCATTGACTGGCGGTTGCGCGCGACGACATTCGGCCTATATCAGGGGACCTCTTTCAGGCAGCCGTTTCCAGCCATGCCCTCCATTTTGTCCATTTCCGGGGTCTCCAAGACCTACGCCACCGGCTTCACCGCACTCAAGGAAGTCAATCTCGACATCCAGCGCGGCGAGATCTTCGCGCTGCTCGGGCCGAACGGCGCCGGCAAGACGACCCTGATCTCGATCGTCTGCGGCATCGTCAACCGCTCGACCGGCACCGTAACGGTCGACGGCCACGACATCAGCAAGGATTACCGCGCCGCGCGCAGCCTGATCGGCTTGGTGCCGCAGGAACTGACCATCGACGCTTTCGAGAGCGTCTGGGCGACGGTCAACTACAGCCGCGGCCTGTTCGGCAAGCCGGCCAATCCAGCCTTCGTCGAAAAGGTGCTGCGCGACCTGTCGCTTTGGGACAAGAAGGACGCCAAGGCGATCACGCTTTCAGGCGGCATGAAGCGCAGGCTGATGATCGCCAAGGCGCTGTCGCATGAGCCGCGCATCCTGTTCCTCGACGAGCCTACGGCGGGCGTCGACGTCGAATTGCGCCAGGACATGTGGGAGATGGTGCGCCGCCTACGCGAGGATGGCGTCACCATCATCCTCACCACCCACTATATCGAGGAAGCCGAAGCGATGGCCGACCGCGTCGGCGTCATCAACCGCGGCGAAATCATCCTGGTCGAGAACAAGGCCGAGCTGATGCGCAAGCTCGGCCGCAAGCGGCTGGTGCTGGAGCTGCGCAACCCGCTGACCGCCATTCCCGAAACCTTCTCGCGCTACGCGCTGGAGCTTTCGCCGGATGGCGGGCAATTGACCTACACCTATGACAACCAGGCCGAACGGCCGGGCGTTGCCTCGCTGATCCGCGACCTCGAGGCCGGCGGCATCCAGTTCCGCGACATCGACACGCAAAACAGCTCGCTCGAGGAGATCTTCGTCAATCTGGTGAGGAGAGACCCATGAACCTGCGCGCGGTATGGGCGATCTACCGGGTCGAGATGGCGCGTGCCTTCCGCACCGTGCTGCAGAGCATCATCTCGCCGGTCATCTCGACATCGCTCTACTTCGTCGTCTTCGGCTCGGCCATCGGCTCGCGCATCACCGAGATCGACGGCATCAGCTACGGCGCCTTCATCGTGCCGGGGCTGATCATGCTGTCGCTCTTGACGCAGTCGATCTCCAACGCCTCCTTCGCCATCTACTTCCCGAAATTCGTCGGCTCGATCTATGAGCTTCTGTCGGCGCCGGTCTCCTATCTGGAGATCGTCATCGCCTATGTCGGCGGCGCCGCGACCAAGTCGATCATCCTCGGCCTGATCATCCTGGCCACCGCCTCGCTGTTCGTGCCGCTGCAGATCGAACATCCCTTCTGGATGATCGCCTTCCTGGTGCTGACGGCGGTGACCTTCAGCCTGTTCGGCTTCATCATCGGCATCTGGGCGAAGAGCTTCGAGCAGCTGCAGCTCGTGCCGCTGCTGATCGTCACACCGCTCACCTTCCTCGGCGGCAGCTTCTATTCGATCCACATGCTGCCGGGCATCTGGAAGACGATCACGCTGTTCAACCCGGTCGTGTATCTGATCAGCGGCTTCCGCTGGAGTTTCTACGGCAAGGCCGACGTCTCGGTCGGCGTCAGCCTCGGCATGACGCTGGTCTTCCTGGCCGTCTGCATCGCCATCGTCGCCTGGATCTTCAAGACCGGCTACCGGCTGCGGAACTGACCGCCCTCACTGCGACCAGTGCTGCCAGGCCGAGTAAAAGCCTTCGTCGCGCGGCGGCAGGCGGTCGCGGCCGGCTGGGAATCGGACCGGCGCCGGCGAGCGCTCGTGCCTCGCCGCCTTGTCGTCGGATGCACGGCCGAGCAGCCAATTCCATCGGCCTTGTAGAGTTAATCCTTCCAACGAGATGGGTTTGTTGAAAAAAGCTGAGCGGCGCGGAGGCGGAAGGGAAGCTGCAGCGGCGTTCTCCGCCACAATGGCAAATGGCCGTGTGAACAGGAATGCCGCCCCCGCGAACGCCCAGGCTTCGCCATCCTGGGGCCAAGCAAGGAGCGAAGCGACACGGCACAGACCCCTGGATCTGCTCCGCCCGTGGACGAAGTCGGGAATGCTCGGGCTATTCAACAGCCGGCGCCGTCCCCTGCGAACGACAGTCTTTGCTTTTGCGATCGACACGCAAATCGATGCCTCAAACAGCCACGGAATTGACAAGCCGTTCCGCGTGTTCGAGGCTAAGTATAGTATCCTTATCGACTTGAGGGATTGGAGGCGACGATGAGCGGGCATCCCACCACCATGATCGCTCACGGCATGCGTCGCCTGCCGGAGGCGCATGAATCGGCGCGCGGCACGGCGGGGCCCGCGGGAAACCATTTGCCGCCGGCGCCGTCGAAGTGCGGTTCTGTGCTCTTGGTGACACAAACGCCTGACAAAATGGCTCCAGCGGCTTGAAAGCGAAGCAAAATCAACGTTTTTCGGCTTGTATATCATGTCACTAGAATTTATGTGTCATGGATGCTTGGGCGCGGCGGGGAGGCTCGCCAGGCGTTTCGCAACGGATGGCCTCGTGCCACGCATGACAGAGAAACGTTCGGTCGATGCTCACCAAAAAAGGCAAGTACGGCCTCAAGGCGCTGGTCCATCTCGCGCACCTGCCGGTCGGGCAGCTCGCCTTCGTCAACGACATCGCGACCGGCAACAACATCCCGAAGAAATTTCTCGACGCCATATTGGGCGAGTTGCGCAATGCCGGTTTCGTCCAGAGCCGCAAGGGCAAGGATGGCGGCTACCGCCTGGCGCGGCCGGCCGACGAGATCAAGGTCGGCCATGTCGTGCGCGTCCTCGACGGGCCGCTGGCGCCAATTCCCTGCGCCAGCCGCACACAATATCAGCGCTGTGAAGACTGCAACGAGGCGACATGCCAAGTCCGACATCTGATGCTCGAGGTCCGGCAGGCGATCGCCGAGGTGCTCGACCAGCGCAGCCTCGCCGAAATGCGCGACATCGGCCTCGACGACCTTACGTCGGCGAGGGACATCGGCGACCTGCCGGTGAAGGTCCAGGCCTGACGCCTCGCATTGCGCAGGTGGGCGCATGAGCGCGCGCGCCAATTCCATAATCATCGTCGGCGGCGGCGCCTCGGGCGTCGTGATGGCCGCGCATCTCCTGAAATCGACCAATCCGGATCTGCGCGTCACGCTGATCGAAAAGCGCCCGCATTTCGGCCAGGGCATCGCCTATTCGACGCTGCTGTCGGCGCATGTCTTGAATGTCAGCGCCGCCGGCATGAGCGCCTATGCCGACGACCCCGGCAATTTCTGGCGCTGGCTCCAGGGGCGTGGCCTGGTCGATCCAGAGCAGACACCGCAGACACCCTTCTACGCGCCGCGCAGCCTCTATGCCCGCTATCTCGGCGAGTTGCTCGACGATCTCGAAGCGCAGGAGCAGCCGACCGGGCGGCTGCGCCTGATCCACGAAGAGAGCCTGTCGATCACGCCGACCGCGTCCGGCGTCGAGGTGGCGCTCGCCAACGGCACCAGCGTCGTCGCCCACATGGCCATACTTGCCACCGGCCATGACGAACAGCCGGCGCAAGGCCATGCGATCCGCATGGGCTCGGAGGCCGACACCGCGCTCGACCCCGAAAGCCGCGTCATGGTGCTGGGCACCGGCCTCAGCATGGTCGACGCGTTCCTGGCGCTGGAACAGCGCGGCCACACGGGCGAGATCGTCGCCGTGTCGCGGCGCGGCCTGCTGCCGTCGCCGCACCGCAAGGGCAATCCGATCAAGCTCGACGTCGCCGACATTCCGCTCGGTACCCAGCTTTCCTATTTCGTCGGCTGGTTCCGCGACCTGATCCGCGAGAACCAGAAAGCCGGCATCGACTGGCGCGATGTCGTCGATGGTCTCAGGCCGTTCAACCAGAAGATCTGGCAGAACTGGCCGGCTTCCGCCAAGCGTCGCTTCGTCGAGCACACCAAGGCCTGGTGGGATATCCATCGCCATCGCATGGCGCCGGAGGTCTACGCCAAGGTGACGCAAGCCGTGCAATCGGGACGCATCCGGCTTGTCGCCGGGCGCGTCGTCGGCATCACGCCGGGCGAGGCTTTCAGCGTCGATGTCCAGTCACGCCACAGCCAGCTTATCGAGCCTTTCGACGTCGCCCGTATCTATGATTGCTCGGGCATCGTGCGGGACATTTCGACCTCGTCGAACAGCGTGGTGCGTTCGCTGGTCGATCGCGGGCTCGCGCGACCGGATCCGATGCGCATCGGCCTCGACGTGTCGGCCAATTGCGAGATCATCGCCGGCGACGGCACGGTCTTGCGAAATGTCCTCGCCGTCGGCCCGCTGACGCGCGGCACCTTCTTCGAGATCGACGCCATTCCCGACATACGCGTCCAGTGCGCGCGGCTGAGCAAGCAGTTGCTGGGTTGAAGGCGTTGATGCCGGCGGGACACCGGCAGTAACGCCTGGGCTGGCATCCCCAGCCAAGAGGTGGAATTTCATTCCCCGTCTGGCCGGTTGATTGGCACGGTCTATCTTCTTTCCGACTGCAAAGGGCAGGAAAAGAGGATAGGCTACCGCACGCCCCGGCGGTTGCTCGCCTTGACCATGGAGCATCGAAATGAGCGAGCACGAGATCGCCCCCTCGGAAGGCGCAACCTCCCGCCTGCGTCCGCCCTATGCGTCGGTACTCGACCTGATCGGCCAGACGCCGGTGGTCGAGCTGACCAGGTTCGACACCGGCAAATGCCGGCTGTTCATCAAGCTCGAAAGCCAGAACCCCGGCGGCTCGATCAAGGATCGCATCGCGCTGTCGATGATCGCGGCGGCGGAGAGGGAGGGCAAGCTCAAGCGCGGCGGCACCATCGTCGAGGCGACCGCCGGCAATACCGGCCTCGGCCTTGCCCAGGTCGGCATCCCCAAGGGCTACCGCATCGTGCTGGTCGTGCCCGACAAGATGTCGCGCGAGAAGATCCAGCATCTGCGCGCGCTGGGCGCCGAGGTGCGCATGACGCGCTCCGATGTCGGCAAGGGTCACCCGGAATATTACCAGGACATGGCCGAGAAGATCGCCGCCGAAGTGCCCGGCGCCTTCTATGCCAACCAGTTCGCCAATCCGGCCAACCCGCTGGCGCATGAGACGACCACCGGCCCGGAGATCTTTTCGCAGCTCGACGGCAATGTCGACGCGGTGGTCGTCGGCGTCGGCTCGGGCGGCACGCTGACCGGGCTTGGCCGCTACTTCGCCGCGGTGTCGCCCAGGACCGAGATGGTGCTGGCCGATCCGGTCGGTTCGGTGCTGGCGCCCTTGATCAAGACCGGCAAGATGGAAGAGGCCGGCAGCTGGACGGTGGAAGGCATAGGCGAGGATTTCGTGCCGCCCAATGCCGATCTGTCGCTGGTCAAGAAGGCCTATTCGATCACGGACAAGCAAAGCATGCTGGCGGTGCGCGATCTCCTGTCGCGCGAAGGCATTCTGGCCGGCTCGTCCTCGGGCACGCTCTTGTCGGCCGCCCTGCGCTATTGCCGCGAGCAGACGGCGCCGAAGCGCGTCGTCACCTTCGTCTGCGACAGCGGCAACAAGTACCTGTCGAAGGTGTTCGACGATTTCTGGCTGGCCGAACAGGGCCTGGCCGAGCACGAGCAGCATGGCGATCTGCGCGACCTGGTCATGCGCACGCACCGCACCGGCGATACGGTCTATGTCGGCCCGGACGAAAGCCTGCTCAATGCCTATGGCCGCATGCGCCGCTCCGACGTCTCGCAGCTGCCGGTTCTGGAAGACGGCAAGCTGATCGGCATCGTCGACGAAAGCGATATCCTCGCCAAGGTCGACGGTCCCTATGACGGGCGCTGGGAACGCTTCAACGGCCCGGTGCGCACGGCGATGACCTCCAATCTGCACACGCTGCAGGCCAGCCAGACGCTGGATGCGCTGCTGCCGGTGTTCGACCGCAACGAGGTCGCCATCATCTTCGACGGCGACGAGTTCGTCGGCCTGATCACCCGCATCGACCTGATCAACCATTTGAGGCGCGCACGATGACCAGCCACACACCATCACCACCATCGGGCAAGAATCGCCTGGCCTTCTCGACGCGCACCATCCATGGCGGCCAGAGCCATGATCCGCTGACCGGCGCGGTGATGGTGCCGATCTATGCCACCTCGACCTACGGCCAGCAGTCGCCCGGCGTGCACAAGGGGTTCGAGTATGCCCGCAGCCAGAACCCGACGCGCTTCGCCTTCGAGCGCGCGGTGGCCGATCTCGAAAGCGGAACGGCCGCCTTCGCTTTCGCCTCCGGCCTGGCGGCGATCTCGACCGTGCTGGAACTGCTCGATTCCGGCGCGCATATCGTCGCCACCGACGACATCTATGGCGGTTCCTTCCGGCTGATGGAGCGGGTACGCAAGCGCTCGGCGGGTCTGCAGGTCTCTTTCGTCGACTTCACCGACCTTGCCGCGGTGGAAGCCGCGATCCGGCCGGAGACGAAGCTGCTGTGGGTCGAGACGCCGACCAACCCGCTGCTGCGCATCGTCGACCTCGAAGGCGTTGCCGCACTGGCCAAGCGCAAGGGGATCCTCACCGTCGCCGACAACACGTTCTGCAGCCCCTATATCCAGCGGCCGCTGGAACTCGGCATCGATATCGTCGTGCACTCGACGACAAAGTATCTCAACGGCCATTCCGACATGGTCGGCGGGGTGGCCGTCGTCGGCGACAACAAGGAATTGGCGGCCCAACTGAAATTCCTGCAGAACGCCATCGGCGCCATATCGGGCCCGTTCGACAGTTTCCTGGCGCTGCGCGGCCTGAAGACGCTGGCGCTGCGGATGGAGCGGCATTCCGACAATGGGCTGAAAATCGCGCAGTGGCTGGAAGCGCGAAAGGACGTGCGCCGGGTCCTTTATCCCGGTCTCGCCAGCCATCCGCAGCATTCCATTGCCGTCCAGCAGATGCACGCCTTCGGCGGCATGATATCAGCCGTGCTCGACCGCGATCTCGCGGGAACCAAACGCTTCCTCGAACGCACGCAATTGTTCACGCTGGCCGAAAGCCTCGGCGGGGTGGAAAGCCTGATCGAGCATCCGGCGCTGATGACACACGGGTCCATTCCCGCCGAGAAGCGGGCGGAGATCGGCATTTCGGATTCGCTGGTGCGGCTGTCGGCGGGGATCGAGGATGGCGATGACCTGATCGCGGATCTGGAGCAAGCGCTGGGGGGATAGACCTCAAATCGCTAAGGTCAGCGCCGCCCCTCATTGCCCTGCCGGGCATTTCTCCCCGTATAGAGACGGGGAGAAGGATGCTGGCATCGATGATTTCGCCAATTGCCAACGTTTCAAGAAAGGCGCCGAGGGTTGCGTCATACCCTTCTCCCCGTCTCCATACCGGGAGAAGGTGCAGACAGGCCGATGAGGGGCGGCGCCGACGTTGGAGATCGGCATCACCCAGGTTGACCCCAAACCCCATTCGCCCGAGATGTAGCGGCCATGGCCACGCGCGAACCCGAAAAACCCACCGAACCCCTGACCTTCGCGGTGCTGGTGTTCCCCGGCTTTCCGATGATGGCGTTCAGTTCCGTCATCGAGCCGTTGCGCGCCGCCAACATCCTGGCGAAACGGCAGTGCTATCGCTGGATCATCGTCGGCGGCACGGAGGGCGCGGTCGAGGCGTCGAATGGGGTCGTCATCCAGCCGGGGTTCCATGCCGGGGACGCGCCGAAGGTCGACCGCATCGTCGTCTGCTCGGGCGGTGACGCCGATCATCTCGTCGCCGAGGACGCGGCGGGCTGGATTCGGCGCAGCCTGCGCAATGGCGCGCATATCGGCGCCGTGGCGGACGCGGCGTTTTTTCTCGCCCGCGCGGGCCTGCTCGACGGCCATGCCTGCACCTTGCACTGGACCAGCCAGGCCGCCTTCACCGAAGCCTTTCCTACCATCGAGCTGCGGCGCGATCTCTACGTCATCGATCGCAAGCGCTTCACCTCGGCCGGCGGCGTCGGCAGTCTGGACATGATGCTGGAGATCATCACCCGCGACTACGGCGCCGAACTTGCCGCCGGCGTCGCCGAATGGTTCGTGCACAGCCAGCTGCGCTCTAGCGTCGACCGCAAGCTGATGCCGCTCAGGCTGCGCACCGGCGTGCAGAACGAGCTGGTGCTGTCAGCGATCGCCATCATGGAGGACGCGGTCGAGGAGCGGCTGGGGATGGCCGAACTGACGGCCAGGCTCGGCGTGTCGTCCGACAAGCTCGAGCGCTCCTTCCGCTCCGAACTCGATATCTCGCCCAATGGCTATTACCGGCGGCTCAGGCTGAAGCGGGCCGCCGATCTCCTGGCGCATTCGACGCTCGCCGTGCGCGACGTGGCGCTGGCCTGCGGCTTTGCCTCGATGTCGAGCTTTGCCCGGGCTTTTCGCGAGGAGCATGGCCATCCGCCGAAACTGGCGCGGAGGCATTAGGGCCGGCGCTCGCTGGCGCGATGAGACGTGGGCGGGACAGCGCCGTAACCATTGGCCAGCGGCATCCCGCACAACAGACGCGGTTTTCCGCACAATCGACCCGCCCCTCCTGCGCCATGGTCTGACCTTGCAACCGACCTGAGGCAAGGCCCATGAGCATCGTCGTATTCGACCCCGACAGCACCGAGGACGTCGACTTCAAGGATCGCATGCGTCACCCCGCGGCGGCCGATCCGGCCGGCGGCATGTGGCTGTCCGACACCGAGCCGTCCTTCATCGACGCGGACGCGCTGCGCAAGGGCCGGCTGGCGAAGCTGCGCGGCTGGATGCGCGAGGCCGGCTATGGCGGCGTCGTGCTGTTCGACCCCTACAACCAGCGTTACGCCACCGGCTCGCGCAACATGTTCGGCTATTTCCTGCGCAACTCGACCCGCTACTTCTTCATCCCGACGGAAGGGCCGATCGTGCTGTTCGAGTACCCTCAGAGCTACCATGTCTCGATGGTGCTCGACACGATCGACGAGGCGCGGCCTTCCAAGCTGGTCTGGTCGTCGGTCTCCGGCCGTGACGACGAAACCGCCGGCCCCTTCGCCGACGAGATCGCCGAACTGCTGAAGAAGCATGGCGGCGGCTCGATGAAGCTCGGGCTCGACCGCTGCAGCCATCTGCAGGCGCTGGCGCTGGAAAAGCGCGGCTGCGAGGTCAAGGATTGCCAGGGCGAGATTCTCGCGGTGCGCGCGGTGAAGACACCGGAAGAGGTCAAATGCCTGCAGGTGTCGATGGCCGGTGCCGAGGCCGCCGTCTACGCCGTGCGCGAGGCGATCAAACCCGGCGTTTCCGAAAACGAGCTGTTCGCCATCATGTATGGCGAGGTCATCCGCCAGGGCGGCGAGTTCATCGAGACGCGGCTCTTGACCTCAGGCCAGCGCACCAATCCGTGGTTCAACGAGGCGAGCGGCCGCAAGATCAGGCCCGGCGAACTCCTGGCGCTCGATACCGACACGATCGGCTGCTACGGCTACTATTCCGATTTCTCCCGCACCTTCCGCTGTGGGCCGGGCAAGCCGACCGATTACCAGAAATCGCTCTACCGCATGGCGCACGACCAGGTTCAGCACAACATCTCGATCGTCAAGCCCGGCATGGCGTTTCGCGAAATCGCCGAAAAGGCCTGGAAGATCCCCGACCGTTTCGTCGACCAGCGCTACACCTCGGTCATGCACGGCGTCGGCATGCATGGCGAGACACCGTTCATCGCGCATGCCATGGATTACGAGACCTATGGCCGCGACGGCCATATCGTGCCAGGCATGGTGGTGAGCGTGGAAAGCTATATCGGCGAAAAGGGCGGCCGCGAGGGCGTCAAGCTGGAGGACGAGATCCTGATCACCGAGACGGGCACGGAGCTGCTGTCGCGCTTTCCCTATGAGGACGAGTTTCTGGCGTGAAGGCTCCCATCTCCATCAGCACAGGCACGGTGGCCGCAATCTTCATCGACCTGCAGGAAGAGCACCGGCAGGACAAGCGCTATCTCGTCGAGGGTTTCGCCGGCATCCTGGCCAACGTCCAGCGGCTCCAGGGGGCGGCGCGCGCCAACCATGTGCCGCTGTACCACTGGGCCTATATCGTCGATCTCGACAAGCAGGACCGGCCCTTTCATCCCGTTGGCGCCGACGGCAAGTCGGCGTTTTCCGACAAGAGCGATCCGCTGACCGAGATCTGCCACGAAGTGGCGCCGGCCGGGGACGAAGCGCTCCTGATCAAGGCAGAGGCCAGCGCCTTCCGCAGCGGGCCGGCGGCCGATCGGCTGAAGGCCTCCGGCATCGAATGGCTGGTGGTCGCCGGCGTCTGGACCGAGGCCTGCATCGACGCCACGGTGAAGGATGCGGTGGCGCGCGGCTTTCGGGTGCTGCTGGTCAAGGATGCTTGCGGCAGCGGCAGCGCCGCCATGCACCAGACCGGCATCCTCAACCTCGCCAACCGGCTCTATGGCGGCGCGGTCACCGACACCGACGGCGCCTGCCGGCTGCTGGCCGGCGAGACGGTCACCGCCTGGCAGGTCGAGGGGTCGGTTCCGCTGCGCTTCACCTTCGACAATGCGGCCGCGCTCTACGCCGCGCTATGACAGCAGACCGACATGACCGGCCGCGGCAAATATGAAACATGGCTCGACCCGGCCCTGTGGGCCTATATCGACAGCGTCAATGCCTGGTACCCGCCCGAGGTAATCGGCCTGCCGATCGACAAGCAGCGCGCGGTCTATGACAGGATGTGCCGGGCTTTTCGTCAGGGCCGGCCGGCCGGGGTCAAGGCCAGCGACGGCCTGGTCGCCGCGCCGGGCCATGGCATTCCGATCCGCCACTACCAGTGCGCCGGCAAGGCGGCGCGAGCCATGGTGCTCTATTTCCACGGCGGCGGCTTCATCCTCGGCGGGCTCGAAAGCCATGACGATATCTGTGCCGAGATCTGCGCCGGCACCGGCTTCGACGTGGTGTCGGTCGACTACCGGCTGGCGCCGGAGCATGTCCACCCGGCCGCCTTCGACGATGCGATGGCCGCCTTCGCATGGGCGGCGACGTCAGGTCGGCCGCTCGTCCTGTGCGGCGAGAGCGCCGGCGGCAATCTGGCGGCCGCCGTGGCGCAAGCGACGCGCCGGCACGACCGCGCCGCGGCAGGCCAGGTGCTGATCTATCCCGGCCTCGGCGGCGACGAGCGCTCCGGCTCCTATGCCGAACATGCCGAAGCACCGCTGCTGTCCGTCGGCGATATCGCCTTCTACCGCGACGTCCGTTCGGCCAAGCGTCAATCGCCCGACGATCCGACTTTCTCACCCCTGCGCGACCGCGATTTTTCCGGCCTGCCGCCAACGGTGATCATCACGGCCGAGTGCGACCCGCTATCCTCCGATGGCGAAACCTACCGCGACCGCATCGTCGCGGCCGGCGGCAAGGCATGGTGGCATGAAGAGAAGCGCCTGGTGCACAGTTTCCTGCGCGCCCGCACCACGGTGCCGGCCGCGGCGGAAGCGTTCGCGCGGATCATTGCTGCAATTGCGGCGCTTGGCCGCGGTGATTGGCCGTATTGAGGACCGTGGTTCGTCCTCTCGTTTCGCCGCAATTCCGGACGGAAAACCGCTTCACACTTTTCCTGGAATTGCTCTACGAGGACGCAGCGATGCTCTTTTCGGAGGCATTGGCCTTCAGCCAGAGCGCCTTTTCGCCGAGCGTGGCGACCATGGCGGCATGCGCCGCGCGCTCGGCTTCGGTCAGGCGCGGCAGCAGCGGCCTCGGGCGCTCGGCGGCGATGATCTCGATGTGGCGGACATTCTCGCCCTGAGCCGGCGCGGTGGCGCTGTCGAGGATCAGCGCCGCCTGCTTGCCGCCGATCAGCTCGATATAGACCTCGGCCAGCAATTCGGAATCGAGCAGCGCGCCGTGCTTGGTGCGCTTGGTGTTGTCGATGCCGTAGCGCCGGCAGAGCGCATCGAGGGAGTTAGGCCCCATCGGGTGCTTGCGGCGCGCCAGCGCCAGCGTGTCGACGACGCGGCCTGGATCGACGACGGGATGGCCGAGCCGGCCGAATTCGACGTTGAGGAAGCCGATGTCGAAAGTGGCGTTGTGCGCGACCAGCTTGGCTCCGTCGGTGAAGGTCAGCCACTCTTCGGCGATTTCGGCAAAGGTCGGCTTGCCCGCAAGATCCGCCGCGCTGATGCCGTGCACCGCCTGCGCCTCCTCATGGATAGCTCGGCCCTGCGGGTTGATATAGTGGTGGAACGTCCTGCCGGTCGGGAAACGGTTGACCAGCTCGACGCCGCCCAGCTCGATCACACGGTCGTCGCGCGAATCAAGGCCGGTGGTTTCCGTATCGAAAATGATCTCGCGCATCGAATCAGTTCGCTCCTGGGTGAGCAGAATCACGAGACCGGAACAAAATGGCAATGGGCAATGCTGACAGCCCGCCGTCAGGAACCCCTTTGTCCCCGGAGTTCGGCAATAATGGCGGCGACGGCGGCGCGCGCGGCGTCCAGCCCCTGGCCGGTGTCGATGACGAAATCGGCCAGCCTGCGCTTCTCCGCATCCGGCACCTGCTTGGCCAGGATCGCCGCCAGCTTTTCTTCCGTCATGCCCGGCCGCACCAGCACGCGCTGGCGCTGGACTTCGGCGGGCGCCGTGACGACGACGACCTTGTCGACGCGGCCACGGCCGCCGGTTTCGAACAGCAGCGGAATGTCGAGCACGGCGATCGATTCGCCCCCGGTACGATGCCTGGCCAGGAAGGCGTCGGCGTCGGCGCGCACCAGCGGATGGATAATGGTTTCCAGCCGCTTCAGCGCGTCGGCATCGCCTAGCACACGCGCGCCAAGTCTTGCGCGGTCAACCACGCCGTCGACAACCGTTCCGGGAAAAGCGGCCTCGATCAAAGGCGCGGCCGTGCCCGAATAGAGGCGATGCACCGTTTCGTCGGAATCATGGACGGGCACGCCCGCCTCGGCGAACATTTTTGCCGTCGTCGACTTGCCCATGCCGATCGAGCCGGTGAGACCGAGCACGATCATGGCTTCGGCGCCAGATCGGCAACGATGAGGGCGCGCAGCTCAGCCGTGACCCGCGGCCTGACGCCGAACCAGTGTTCGAAGCCGGGCACGGCCTGGTTGAGCAGCATGCCGAGGCCGTCGACGGTCTTCAGCCTCCTGGCACGCGCGGCGGCGAGCAGGGGGGTTTCGAGCGGCACATAGACAAGGTCGGTGACGATGGCATGGTCCGGCAGCAAGGCCGGATCGGCGGCGAGGCCTTCATTGCCGACCATGCCGAGTGCCGTGGTGTTGACCAGCAGGCCGGCATCCGCCAGCAATTCGTTGGTCGCGGCCGTGCCATGCGCCGAAACGCCGCCACCGAAACGATCGCGCAATTCCTGCGCCCGGGCGAGCGTGCGGTTGACGACGCGGATGTCGCTGAGACCGCGTTGCTTCAGCGCCTGGATGACAGCGCGGGACGCGCCGCCGGCACCGAGCACGACCGCGGGGCCTGCGTTCGCCCAGCCCGGCGCGTGATCATCGAGATTGGCGGCAAAGCCGTGACCGTCGGTGTTGCCGCCCCACAGCACGCCGTCCTCGAACCACAGCGTGTTGACGGCGCCGATTTCTTCGGCCGCCTCGTCGCGGCGGTGGACAAGAGCGAAGGCGGCTTCCTTGTGCGGAATGGTGACATTGCCGCCGCGAAACCCGTTTGCCTGCAATGTGCCGATGAAATCGGCGAAGTCCTGCGGCGCCACGTCGATCGCCTCGTAGCTGCCGTCGATGCCGTGCTGGGCCAGCCAGTGGCCGTGGATTTTTGGCGAGCGCGAATGCTTGATCGGGTGGCCTGACACAAAAGCCTTCTTCGTTGCATCAGCCATCGATGGCCCCCAGCATGCGCAATTCCGCCAGCAGCGGCAAAAGCGGCAGGCCGACAATGGTGAAATAATCGCCTTCGATCTTTTCGAAGAGCTGGATGCCTTCGCCTTCGATCTGGTAGGCGCCGACGCTGGCCAGCGCCTTGGCGCCGACACGGGCGAGATGCCGGCCTATGAAGCCGGGGTCGAGCTTGCGCATGGTCATGCCGGTGATGCCGACATGGCGCCACAGCACCTTGCCGTCACGCACCAGCACGGCGGCGCTGTTGAGCTGATGGGTCCTGCCCGACAGCGCCAGGAGATGGCGGCGCGCGCCCTCCATGTCGGCCGGCTTGTGGAACACTTCGTCACCCAAAGACAAAGTCTGGTCGCAGCCGAGCACCAGCGCGCCCGGCCTGCGCTCGCTGACCTCGGTGGCCTTGGCCTCGGCCAGCACCAGCGCGACATCCTCGGGTGAAACGCCGCTGTCCTGCAGCGGCGCCTCGAGCGCACGCTCGTCGACATCGGCCGGCACGGCCTCGATGTCGAGCCCGGCATTGAGGAGCATCGCCTTACGGAAAGGGCTGCCCGAGGCGAGGGTGATTTTTTCGGTCATTTTTCACTCAGGCGCAGGTACAGGCGCGGTTGGGATATGAGCTTCAATCTGCAACGTTGGCACCGCCCCTCATTGTCCTGCCGGACATTTCTCCCCGTATAGAGACGGGGAGAAAGGGGCAGCTTCAGCGCGGGCGCTCTTCTTCGGCTACGCCGGTGATTGGCGAAACCTTCTCCGACAGCGCCCCTCTCCCCGTCACTATACGGGGAGAGGATGCCGGCAGGCAGGTGAGGGGCGGCGCCGAGTTTCCGCTAAGAAGTCTCGGAAAACGCACTCCTCGTTCAATTATCTGTTCTTCCCCCGCAGGGCAACGATCGCAGCCGCCGTTTCCTCGATCGAGCGGCGGCTGACGTCGATCATCGGCCAGCCGTGGCGCGTGCAGATCTGGCGGGCGTAGGCGAGCTCCTCGTTGATGGCGGCGCGGTCGACATAGTCGGTCGGCACATAGGAGCTGCTGTTGCCGAGGATGCGGTTCTGGCGGACATGCGAAATGCGCTCGGCGGTGGCGATCAGCCCGACGATCAGCGGCTTGGAGGCGCTGACCAGGCTTTCCGGCACCGGCACGCCGAGCACGATCGGGATGTTGGCGGTCTTGATGCCGCGGTTGGCGAGATAGATGCTGGTCGGCGTCTTCGACGTCCGCGAAATGCCGATCAGCACGACATCGGCATCGTCCATATTGGCCGGCAGCTGGCCGTCATCGTGGTCCATGGTGAAGTTGAGGGCATCGATGCGGCGGAAATATTCGGCGTCGAGAACGTGCTGGGCGCCGACGCGGCGGCCGGCCGGCGTGCCAAGATAGGACTGGAACACGGTGAGCACCGGCTCCAGGACCGACACGCAAGGCAGGCCCATGGTGGCGCAACGCTCGTCGATGCCGCGCGCCAGCTTCTGGTCGACGACCGTATAGAGAATGATGCCCGGCTCCTCCTCAATGTCCTCGAACACCTTGGCGACCTGCTTTTCGGTGCGGATGAGCGGGTAGATGTGCTCGATCGCCCGCGCGTCCTTGTATTGCGCCGAAGCCGCCCGCCCGGCGGCGAGCAGCGTTTCGCCGGTGGCGTCGGAAATCAGGTGCAGGTGAAAGAAGCTCTGGGGTTTGTTCACAAGGATCACCTGGGGCTGTGGGCGGATGTGGATAAGCCGGGACAGAAAGAGGCGCCGGTCGGAGGCGACTGTATCAGATGGCAGTTTGTCCACAATTCGCTGTGCTGTCAGCTTGGCCGGGCGGCTGGGGACAAATCTGGGGACGGTCCCTGTTGCCTTTCAGCCATCCACAGGGCGGGATTCTTCCTTGGCTTGCTAAGGCTTTGACTCCGATGACGGATTCCGGACCATCCCCAGAGCCCTGCAGCCGGGAGAGGGAAGCGCGCGACAATATGCTTGCTGGCTTTTTGCCTGGCGAAGCGGGACAGGTGACAACCACCACAACCAACAGACTCTTAGAATCAGAAGAATCTTCGATATAAGAATCTTTGATTATAGGAAGGCCGGAGAGGCGAGCGCTCAATGCCCAGAAGCCGGATCATGCTGGACGTCCTGAAGGGCGAGGCGCACTTTCCGCCTCCGCTCTGGATGATGCGTCAGGCCGGACGTTATCTGCCGGAATATCGTGAAACGCGCAGGCGCGCCGGTTCGTTCCTGGACCTCTGCTACGACCCCGACCTTGCGGTGGAAGTGACCTTGCAGCCGATCGAGCGCTTCGGCTTCGACGCCTCGATCCTGTTCTCCGACATTCTTGTCGTTCCGCATGCGCTTGGCCGCGACGTTCGCTTCGAGGAAGGGCGAGGGCCGCTGCTGACGCCGATCTCCGTGGCCGAGATCATGGCTCTGGAAAGCGATGTGTTTCACGTGAATCTCGAACCGGTCTACGAGACGGTTCGCCGGTTGCGGACAAGGCTGCCTGATGAAACCACGCTGATCGGCTTCTGCGGCGCGCCCTGGACGGTGGCGACCTATATGATCGCCGGCCATGGCACGCCCGACCAGGCGCCGGCGCGGCTGTTCGCCTATCGCGAGCCGGCGGCGTTTCAGCATCTGCTCAAGGTGCTTGCCGACCATTCGGCGGCCTATCTGATCCGGCAGATCGAAGCCGGCGCGGATGTGGTGCAGATTTTCGATTCCTGGTCCGGCGTGCTCGACGATGCGACGTTCGACCAGTTTTGTGTCTGGCCGGTGGCGGAGATGGTCCGCCAGGTTCGCGCCGTTCATCCCGATGTGCCGATCATCGGTTTCCCCAAGGGCGCGGGAGCGCGCTACCGGACCTATCGCCAGAAGACCGGCGTGACGGGGCTGGGGATCGACTGGACGGTGCCGCTGGCGGCGGCGAAGGATCTGCAGCGTTCGGGTGCGGTCCAGGGCAATCTCGATCCCTTGAGGCTCGTGGCCGGCGGCAAGGCGCTGTCGGACGGCGTCGAGGCGATCCTGAAAGCGCTGGGAGACGGGCCGCTGATCTTCAATCTCGGCCACGGCATCACGCCGGAGACGCCGATCGCGCATGTCGAGGCGATGGTGAAGCAGGTGAGGAGCGCGGCACGCTGATGAGCGAGATGAACAACACCAACAGCACCGGACAGGCGATGATGCGCATGGTCGTCAGCATCGTCGTGCTGATCGTGCTGACGGCGCTTCTGTTTTTCGTCGCGCCCGAAAGTTTCTATCCCTGGGCAAAGGCGATCCATATCCTTGGCGTCATCTCGTGGATGGCCGGCATGCTCTATCTGCCGCGGCTGTTCGTCTATCACGTCGATGCCGAGAAAGGGTCGGTGCAGTCGGAGACCTTCAAGGTGATGGAGCGGCGCCTGCTGCGCGGCATCATCAATCCGGCGATGATCGTCACCTGGGTGTTCGGGCTTTGGCTCGCCTGGAAAGTCTTCGGCTTCCAGGGCGGCTGGCTGCACGCCAAGATCGGTCTGGTGCTGCTGCTGTCAGCCGTTCACGGCTATCTGGCCGGCGCGGTGCGCAAATTCGCCGAGGATCGCAATGAAAAACCGGCGAGGCACTGGCGGATCGTCAACGAGATCCCCACATTGCTGATGATCGCCATCGTGATCCTGGTTGTCGTCAAGCCGTTCTGAGGCCGATCAGGCCTGTTAAAACGCGGCTTGCTCTTTCATCCGACCGACGATAAAAGACGGGTCTTCCTTCCCGTCATGCGCCGCCCCTCATTGTTTTCGGCCGCGCCCGGCATTTGTCGCATCCCGCCGATATTTTTTTCCCAAAGCTCACCCAGAGTCCGTCTATGCAAGAAATGAAACTTACCGAATTCAAGAACAAGAAGCCGCCAGAGCTGATCGCCTACGCCGAATCGCTCGAGGTCGAGAACGCCAGCGTCATGCGCAAGCAGGAGCTGATGTTCGCGATCCTGAAGAAGCTGGCCGCCCAGGACGTCGAGATCATCGGCGACGGCGTGGTCGAGGTGCTTCAGGACGGGTTCGGTTTCCTGCGCTCGGCCAACGCCAACTATCTGCCAGGTCCCGACGACATCTACATCTCGCCGTCGCAGATCCGTCGCTTTTCGCTGAAGACCGGCGATACGGTCGAAGGGCCGATCCGCAGCCCGAAAGAGGGCGAGCGCTATTTCGCGCTGCTCAAGGTCAACACCATCAATTTCGACGACCCCGAGAAGATTCGCCACAAGATCCATTTCGACAATCTGACGCCGCTTTACCCGACCTCGCGGCTGAAGATGGAAATGGAGGTTCCGACCTCCAAGGACATCTCGCCGCGCGTCATCGACCTGGTGGCGCCGCTCGGCAAGGGCCAGCGCGCCCTGATCGTCGCGCAGCCGCGCACCGGCAAGACGGTTCTGCTGCAGAACATCGCCCACTCCATCACCACCAATCACCCGGAATGCTATCTGATCGTGCTTCTGATCGACGAGCGGCCGGAAGAGGTGACCGACATGCAGCGCTCGGTGAAGGGCGAGGTCGTGTCCTCGACCTTCGACGAACCGGCGGTGCGCCACGTCCAGGTCGCCGAAATGGTCATCGAGAAGGCCAAGCGCCTGGTCGAACATGGCCGCGACGTCGTCATCCTGCTCGATTCGATCACCCGCCTCGGCCGCGCCTACAACACCGTGGTGCCGTCATCCGGCAAGGTGCTGACCGGCGGTGTCGACGCCAACGCGCTGCAGCGCCCGAAGCGCTTCTTCGGAGCGGCGCGCAACATCGAGGAAGGCGGTTCGCTGACCATCATCGCAACCGCGCTGATCGATACCGGCAGCCGCATGGACGAAGTCATCTTCGAAGAGTTCAAGGGCACAGGCAATTCGGAAATCGTGCTCGACCGCAAGGTCGCCGACAAGCGCATCTATCCGGCCATGGACATCCTCAAGTCCGGCACCCGCAAGGAAGACCTGCTGGTGCCGCGCCAGGACCTGCAGAAGATCTTCGTGCTGCGCCGCATCCTGGCGCCGATGGGAACCACCGACGCAATCGAGTTCCTCATCGACAAGCTCAAGCAGACCAAGACCAATGCGGATTTCTTCGATTCGATGAACACGTAAGAGATTACTCATCCCCTTTTGGGGGTGAGCGGTCTGTTCGCGAAGCGACGTCGTCGTGCCACTGGCCCGATCAAAGGCCGGCGGAACGACGGCACGCAGCGGGGGCCGACAGGCGATAGGCACCTGGCCGCCGAGCCCTTCGCAGGCTCAAGGCGTTCGAAGCTCGAAAAGCCAAGCAGTTGGCTTGTCGTCCGCCATGCGGACCGCTTCTCATCCCACAAGGCGGTGGGCGCTATCGCCGCAACAGCCGCTCCAGTTCTCCAGCATCCGTCACCACGGGCAGACACACCTGCCCGGTACAAAGCCAGGCTCCCGGCTTGTCGGTCGGCGGCATGATCCCGCCGGGCAGCAAGGGTCGATTCGTTTCCGAACCGATCAAGGCAATGATGTCGACGCGACGCGGGTCGGGGCACCGATTCGCAACCGGAACGAGCTTTGGATCCTTTGGGCTGTCGACGATGACCAGTTTCAAAGGCTCGATGGCGAGCGTACAGGCATTGACGATGCCGGCCCGGCCATGGGCCTGGTGCGCCGCGCGGCCGGCCGCGTGCTCGGCGATCTTCCAGGCTTGTTCCCCGAGATCGAGATCGCCGGTGACGGAGGCGAGCCGCACAAGTGCCGCGATGATCTGGCTGGTGGCCGAGGAAACGGCTTCGTCGACATCGCCCCTGATGCGGATCGGCACGTCGGTGCTGTCCGAAGCGGTCAGATAGTAGCCTGTGCCGGCGGCATCGGCATGCCAACGGTCGAGCTGCTCGATGAACTGCTTCGCCAGGTCGATGTAGTTCCAATCGCCAGACGCCTCGAACAGCGAGATCGCGGCGTTGGCCATGGCGGCGTAGTCGCTCGACAGGGCGGGAAACAGTTTTCTGGCGCCAAGCATGGAATGCGGCAGGCGGCCGTCGCGGCTGGCGCGGGAGATATGGGCAAACGCCTTGGCAGAGGCCTCGATCCAGTCGGGCCGGCCCAGCGAGCGACCGGCCTCGGCGAGGGCCGCGATCATCAGGCCGTTCCAGTCGGTGAGGGTCTTGGCATCGAGGCCTGGCCTGACGCGCTTTTCCCGGACCGCGAGAAGCCTGGCTTTGAGCGGGAGGAGTTTTTCGCGGTCGGCCACGCTTTGGGCTTGCTGGGCGCGGGTTTGGTGGACGATCGGCTTGCCTTCCCAACCCTGTGGGCTGGATAGCGTGAAGTAACTGAAAAACAAGGATGAATCGTCACCGAGGGCGGCTTCGATCTCTTGCCGGCTCCAGGTGTAGAACAGCCCTTCCTCGCCATCGCTGTCGGCGTCGAGGCTGGCGGCAAGGGCGCCGCCGGTGACGCGCATCTCGCGCAGCAGCCAGTCGACGGTCTCTTCGATTCGTATCCGGAACAAATCGTTGCCGCTTGCCGAAAAGGCCCAGTTGCAGAAGCGGACCAACTCGGCATTGTCATAGAGCATCTTCTCGAAATGCGGCACGAGCCATTCAGCATCGGTGGAGTAGCGGCTGAGCCCGCCGCCGATGTGATCATAGATGCCGCCAGCCAGCATCCGTTCCAGGCTGACAAGCACGTCGTCGCGATGCGCGGCGTTGCCGTCGCGCAGCCAGGACAGCCATAGCGTGAGCATGAATGGCGCGTTGGGGAATTTCGGCGCGCCACGCAGGCCGCCAAGGTCGCGGTCGATCATGCCGTCTATGCCGCCGGCGAGGTCGGTGAGCGCGCCGCGGTCGAGGCTCTGCCTGGCGTGCGTGCCGGACAGCCGCGCCTCGACATGAGAGGTCAGCCCGTCGGCGCTGTGGTGCAGGCTGTCGCGTTTCTCGCGCCAGGCCTTGTCGACCGCTTCCATGACCTGGACGAAGCCCGGACGGCCATAGCGGGCCTCGCGCGGAAAATAGGTGCCGCCCCAGAATGGCTTGCCGTCCGGCGTCAGGAACATGGTCAGCGGCCAGCCGCCCTGCTCGCCCATCGCGGAGAGCGCGGCCATGAAGATCTGGTCGATGTCGGGACGCTCCTCGCGGTCGACCTTGATATTGACGAACAGACGGTTCATGACGGCGGCGACGCCGTCATTCTCGAAGCTTTCATGCGCCATGACATGGCACCAGTGGCAGGCGGCATAGCCGATGGAGAGCAGGATCGGGCGATCGAGCGTCCGTGCTTCCTCGAGCGAAGCCGGCGACCAGGCCCGCCAATGGACGGGATTGCCGCTGTGCTGCTGCAGATAGGGGCTGGCCTCTTCGGCGAGCAGGTTTTGCGCGGGCAGGGTCACGATGGGCAAACTCGGGTTGTCTTGAAGGCGCGAGGCTAGGGCGGTTCAACAGAGCGGGCAAATGATTTCAGGCGATTCGATCGTTGCGCTGTCGAGCGGCCGGCTGCCGGCCGGCGTCGCCGTGCTGCGCATCTCCGGCCCCCGTACTCGATTCGTGGTCGAAACGATTGCCGGCGGCATGGTTAAGGACCGAAGGGCGGTCCTGCGCAAGTTCAGGGCGCCGGATGGAACGGTCCTGGATAGCGGCCTGGTCATCTTCTTTCCCGGTCCGGCCAGTTTCACCGGGGAGGATGTCGCCGAATTCCATGTCCATGGCGGACGCGCCGTGGTGGCCAGGATGCTGGAGATCTTCAGTGGTTTTGAAGGCGTCAGGCATGCCGAGCCAGGTGAGTTCACGCGACGGGCGTTCCTCAACGGCAAGGTCGACCTCGTCGAGACGGAGGCGCTGGCGGATCTGGTCAATGCCGAGACCGAGGCGCAGCGACGCTTCGCGGTCCAGAATGCCGAGGGTGCCCAGAGCGAGCTTTATCTGAGCTGGCGGCGCCGGCTGATCCATGCGCGGGCGATGATCGAGGCGGAGATCGACTTTGCCGACGAGGAGGACGTGCCGGGATCCGTTTCGGATACGGTCTGGTCGGATGTAAGGGCGATGATCGGCGAAATCGAGCGCCACGTTGCCGGATTTCACGCCGCCGAGATCATCCGGGACGGTTTCGAGGTGGTGATTCTCGGCGCGCCGAATGCCGGCAAGTCGAGTCTGTTCAACGCCTTGGCGCGGCGAGATGCAGCTATTGTAACGGATGAGCCCGGCACGACCCGTGACCTGCTCGAGGTGACGCTGGATCTCGGCGGTCTGCGCGTCAGGCTGACGGATACGGCCGGGTTGCGCGACGCGCCGGGCAAGGTCGAGGCGATCGGCATCGAGAAAGCGCGAGCCAAGGCCGACCGCGCCGATCTGCTGGTGCTGCTGGAGGACATTGCGGCTCCTGGCAATATCGGGCCAATCCCGGGCACGGCGAGGTTGCTGCGCGTCGGCACCAAGCTCGACCTGGTGGATGGGCAAGAAGCGGGCGATGCGGCTGGCAAGTATGATTTCGTCATTTCCGTCGTGAATGGCATTGGCGTGGAGGCGGTGCTCGCTGAAATCGGCCGGCGCGCGGCGGAAGCGGCGGGTGATGTCGGGGATGTTCTGCCGTCGCGCCTGCGCCATGTCGAACTGCTCGGTGAGGCGAATCGCCATCTGCTTCGCGCCACGGCCGAGGGCGCCGCGGGCCAGGAACTGCGCGCCGAAGAGCTGCGGCTGGCGGCGGACCGGCTGGGCCGGATCGTCGGCGCGATCGATGTCGAGGATATGCTCGACGTGATCTTCTCGCAGTTCTGCATCGGGAAATGACTCAGGTGAAACAAGTGCTTGCACGCGGGGCACGCGGGGTTTGTGTGCTGGTGACGCGTTAGTGGAAGCCTCGTCGCTTCGTCATCGCTATGGCTAGGCACGGTTCGAGGCGACGCGGCTGGGGCCGCCGGATCCATGCCAGGACGCTGACGCACCACAACGTACTGTCCTTGCTGCATGCGCCGTTCGACCCCGGTCCGAGACAGAGGCTTGGGCCCCGGCGACGGAGCTCCGCTCCTGCTCCGCCCTTGGATGATGAACTGGGAGACAGGCCGGCAATTGGTAGCCGTGATTCACGTGAAACACGCCATAGCTCACCCTTGCGGGAGATTGGACCCGAAGTCCGGGTGGAGTCTGAGCGCACGCTTCCCGGCTGCCGCGCGGCGGCCCTCCCCAGGGGGGAGAGTAAGGGCCCTGCTCTGTTCCACGTGAAACTTGCCGCGAAGTTTTCTTGACAGCTTGGCCCTGCGGGGACATGTGTCCCTCATCTCTTTTTGAGTCCGGGATTTGAAATGACCGATCACTATGATGTGGTTGTGGTGGGCGGCGGCCATGCGGGGTGCGAGGCGGCCAGCGCCGCCGCGCGCGCCGGCGCCAGGACCGCGCTGGTGACGCTGCGCTTTGACACGATCGGCGTGATGTCGTGCAATCCCGCAATCGGCGGGCTTGGCAAGGGCCATCTGGTCCGCGAAATCGACGCCATGGACGGGCTGATGGGCCGCGTCGCGGATGCGGCCGGCATCCAGTTCCGTTTGCTCAACCGCCGCAAGGGTCCTGCGGTGCGCGGGCCGCGCACGCAGGCCGACAGAAAGCTCTACCGCCTTGCCATGCAGGAAGCGATTCGGCAGCAGAACGATCTCGACGTGGTCGAGGGCGAAGTGCTGGATTTCGAAATCAACGAAGGACGGATCGGTGCCGTCCTGCTGGCCGACGGCCGCCGGCTGGCGTGCGGCGCCGTGGTCCTGACGACCGGCACCTTCCTGCGTGGCCTCATCCATATTGGCGAGAAGAAGATCGTCGCCGGCCGCATGAACGAGCAGGCGAGCCTCGGTCTGTCGGCGACGATGAACCGTGCCGGCTTCAGGCTCGGCCGGCTGAAGACCGGCACGCCACCGCGGCTGGACGGACGAACCATCGACTGGGCGTCGCTGGACAGCCAGGCGGCGGACGAGGAGCCGGTGCCGTTCTCGCTGATGACCGACCGCATCACCGCACCGCAGATCGAGTGCGGCATCACCCGCACGACATCGGCCACGCACGAGCTGATCCGCGCCAATCTCGGCCGCTCCGCCATGTATTCCGGTTCGATCGAAGGCGTTGGGCCGCGCTATTGCCCGTCGATCGAGGACAAGATCGTCAAATTCGGCGACCGCGACGGCCACCAGATCTTTCTCGAGCCGGAAGGGCTCGACGACGACACCATCTATCCGAATGGCATTTCGACCTCGCTACCCGAAGACGTGCAGCTCGAGATACTCAAGACAATTCCCGGACTCGAACATGCAATCATGCTGCAGCCCGGCTATGCCATCGAGTATGATCACGTCGATCCGCGTGAGCTGAATCAGACGCTGGAGACGAAGATTGTCGCCGGCCTCTTCCTCGCCGGGCAGATCAACGGCACGACCGGGTATGAGGAAGCGGCCGCGCAAGGCTTGCTCGCCGGCCTCAATGCGGCGCGGCGCGCATCGGGCGGCGAGCAGATCGTGCTCAGCCGCACCGAGGCCTATATCGGCGTGATGGTCGACGATTTGACCAGCCGTGGCATCAGCGAACCCTACCGCATGTTCACCTCGCGCGCCGAATTCCGGCTGTCGTTGCGCGCCGACAATGCCGATGAACGGCTGACGCCTGTCGCCGACAGGCTGGGGATCGCCTCGGCGCAACGCATGCAGCGCTATGGCGATGTCATGGGGCGGCTCGACGCGGCGCGCGAACTGGCCCGATCGGTGGCAATGACTCCCAACGAGGCGGCGCGGCATGGGCTGGAGATCAATCGGGATGGCGTGCGCCGGTCCGGGTATGAGCTGCTGGCCTATCCCGAGGTCGACGTCGCGTGGCTGGCCGGGATCGAGCCGAGATTCGCGGCGATCGACGCCAAGACCGCCGAGCGTCTCGAAACGGAGGCGAAATATTCGGTCTATCTCAACCGGCAGAAGAGCGATGTCGCGCAGATCCGCCACGAAGAGAGGCGGCTGATCCCCGAGACGGTCGATTTCGCCGGTGTACCGGGCCTGTCCAACGAGTTGAAGCAGAAGATGCAGGCGCGGCGGCCGCGGTCCATCGCCGATGCGCAGCGCATGGAGGGCATGACGCCGGCGGCGCTGGCGATCATTGTCGCCCATGTCCGCCACCATGAGAGCGCGCAGAGGGACGTTGCGTGAGCTCTTTCTCCTGGAAGAGCCTGCAGGACGCGGCCGGCCCGGTTTCACGTGAAACATTCGATCGCCTGGTGGCGTTCGAAGCCATGTTCCAGAAATGGAATCGCAGCATCAACCTGGTCGCGCAGTCGACGGCGGGCGATGTCTGGCAGCGCCACATCCTCGACAGCGCGCAGTTGGCGCGCCTAGAGCCCAATGCCACGCATTGGGTCGATATCGGTTCGGGCGGCGGATTTCCGGGCCTGGTCATGGCTTTTCTGCTCGCCGAGCGGGACGGAGCCAGCATCGATCTGGTGGAGAGCAACCGCAAGAAGGCATCGTTCCTGCAGACAGTCATCGGCCAGTTCAACCTGCCGGCGCGGGTTGTCGCGCGGCGGATCGAGGATAGCCATGCACTTGTTTCGCAACCGCAAATCGTCACGGCACGGGCTCTGGCCTCGTTGTCGGTCCTGCTCGACCTCTCGGCGCCGTGGCTGAGGGCGGGCGCGCGCGGGCTGTTCCACAAAGGCCGGGATTATCGCGCCGAAGTGCAAGAAAGCGTTAACCGATGGGCCTTCGATCTGGTAGAACATCCCAGTGTGACGGACCCCCATGGCGTCATCCTGGAACTGTCTAACCTGCGACCTGTCTGATCTTCGGCAGGTCGGGCTATTTGGCGACCCAAAATGAATTTCTGGCATAAACCCATGAAGAACGGCCCCCGAATCATCACCGTAGCCAACCAGAAAGGCGGGGTCGGCAAGACCACCACCGCCATCAATCTGGCCACCGCTCTGGCCGCGATCGGCGAAAAGGTGCTGATCGTCGACCTCGACCCGCAAGGCAATGCCAGCACCGGCCTCGGCATCGACCGCAAGGACCGAACCGTTTCTTCCTATGATGTGCTGACCGGCGAACTGGAGCTGGAAGCCGCCGCCATTCCGACCGCCGTGCCCGGCCTGTCGATCGTGCCGTCGACGCTCGACCTGCTCGGCATCGAGATGGAGATCGCCTCGGCGCCCGACCGGGTGCTGCGGCTGCGCAACGCCCTGCGTGCCGCCTCGGCGCGTTCGGCCGGTTTCGGTTATGTGCTGATCGACTGCCCGCCCTCGCTCAACCTTCTGACGTTGAATTCCATGGCGGCGGCCGATTCGGTGCTGGTGCCGCTGCAATGCGAGTTCTTCGCGCTCGAAGGCCTCAGCCAATTGCTGGAAACCGTCGAACAGGTGCGCCGGTCGATCAATCCCGACCTCACCATCCAGGGCATCGTGCTGACCATGTATGACGGCCGCAACAATCTCGCCAACCAGGTGGTGCAGGATGTCCGCCAGCATATGGGCGACAAGGTCTACGAGACCATCATTCCGCGCAATGTGCGGGTGTCGGAGGCGCCCTCTTACGGCAAGCCGGCGATCCTTTACGATTTGAAGTGCTCGGGCAGCCAGGCCTATCTGCAACTGGCCTCGGAAGTGATCCGCCGCGAGCGCAAATTGCGCGCCGCTTGATTGGTCCGACGCAGGATTACAAGCCGATTCGATACCGAAACGATCCAAAGACGACAATCAAAATAGACCTGGAATGGACATGAGCGAAGACCTTTCGAGGAAAAGACTGGGCCGTGGCCTGGCGGCACTGATCGGCGAGATCGATCGCCCGGCGGCCCCGGAAAAGCCAGGCATGAGCGCCGACGGCAAGGTGCCGATCGAGTTTCTCAGCCCCAACCCGAAAAATCCGCGCCGGCACTTTGGCGACGCCGAGTTGACCGACCTCGCCCAGTCGATCCGCGAACATGGCGTGGTCCAGCCGGTGGTGGCGCGGCCGTCGCCGTCGCAGGCGGGCCGCTACGAGATCATCGCCGGCGAGCGGCGCTGGCGCGCGGCGCAGCGCGCCGGGCTGAGCGAGATCCCGGTCATCATCCGCGAGGTCAACGACCGCACCGCGCTCGAGCTGGCGATCATCGAGAACGTCCAGCGAACCGACCTCAACGCCGTCGAGGAAGCGCTGGGCTACCAGCAGCTGATCGACGAGCATGGCTACACCCAGGCCGATCTCGGCAATGTCATCGGCAAGAGCCGCAGCCATGTCGCCAACACGCTCAGGCTGCTGAAACTGCCGGACGTGATCCGCGACATGCTGGTCGACGGCGCGCTGTCGGCCGGCCATGCCCGCACGCTGGTGACGGCGGCGGATCCGGCCGGCCTTGCCAAGCGCATCGTCGAGGAAGGGCTTTCCGTACGTCAGGCCGAAGCGCTGGCGCAGATGCCGGCCGGCCCCACGCCGGCCAAGCCGAAGCAGCCGCAAGCCTCGCCGGAAAAGGATGCCGATACGCAGGCGCTGGAAAAGCTGATGACCGACACGCTCGGCATGATCGTGGCCATCGATCACAAGGGCAAGGGCGGCGAGCTGCGGGTGTCCTACCGCTCGCTGGAACAACTGGACGAGCTGTGCCGGAGGCTGAAGCAGGACCGGTAATTAGCCGGCAAATGACTTCAGGCGGAAGATTGGTTCAACGCTGAAAAAGAGGGCTGGCCGTGGGGCCGGCCCTTTCGTTTCGCGGCGCCGGCGCAATCGGCGAAGTGCGATCTCTCCCTTCGTGGGGTGCCTGCGGGCCAGCGCCCCCTCCGGCATGCCCGCCGTCTCCCCACGATGAGATCGCCCCGCGCCGGAAAGGCGGCGATCGCTCTAACTCTTTGTTTTGACGCGATTCCCAGGGAAAGCGCCAACGCGGTTTTCCGGAGAACCGCTCACTGTTCCTGCTCTAACGCTGCCCCAGCCTCGCGCTCTCCACTGCAATGCCGAGCAGGGCCTGGCGCGCCAGCGCCTCGGACAGATCGGACCGTTTGCGGGTCTGCAGCACGGCGGTCTGCAGCCGGGTCAGCGCGCGGCCCAGCGCATCGCTGCTCCAGCGTTCCAGCGCCTTCTCCACAAGCTTGCGCCGCGAAAAGAAGACCGGCGGGCGCGCGCCGGCGACGACCGACGCGGCGTTGCGCCCGCCCGAGTCCATCTGGCCGCGCATGACTTGAATCTGCTGCAACTGGCGCATCGCCGAGGACAGCACCAGGAAGGGCGGGCCGCCGGACTGGCAGTGGCGGGTGAAGGCGGTGTCGAAGTCGCCGATCTTGCCCTCCAGCAGCGCGTCGACGGCATCGTCGAGCGAGGAGCCGGACACGTCGCCCGACATCGCCCTGATATCCTCCAGGCCGATCTCCTTCTGGCCGTGGGCATAGAGGATGAGCTTCTCGATCTCGCCGCGCGAAGCCAGCCTGTCGCCGCCGAGATTGCGGCGCAGCGCTTGTCTCGCCTCCAGCGTCATCGACATGCCGGCCTTGCGCAATTCATCGTCGATGACCGTGTCGATGTCGCGCGCCTCGTCGGCATAGCAAGGCAGCGCCATGGCGTTGTCGGCGCCCTCCACCACGGCGCGCAGGCCGACGCCCTTCTTGAGATCTCCGGCCTCGATGAGGATGATGGCATCGCGCGCGGGTTCCGCCGTCAGCGCCTTGACGTCCTCGGCCAGGGCCTTCTGGCCGGTGGCATTGCGCACCCAGAGCAGCCGCCGGTCGGAAAACATCGGCACGGTGCGGGCTTCGTCGAGCAGCCGGCCCTCGTCGCGGTCGACCTCCGAGCCCTCGAGCCGGACCACGGAGAAGGGATCGTCGAGCGGCAGGCCGGTCTTTTCGGCAAAGGCCTTCGCACGCTCGGAGACGAGGCCGCGATCGGGGCCGTAGAGCAGGACGATGGAGATGCGCGGGTCGGGCCGCGCGAGCCAGGAATCGACCTCGAAAGCTTTCTTCTGTGCCATGGGGGGTGGTTAGCATGATGCGGGGTTGGGGTGAATGGCGATCGGCACCGACGTTCTTTCCCTTCTTCCCTCATGAGAGAAGCAAGACCTCATGGGAAAGCAAGACCGGGCGATGGTCCGCCGCCCGATCGCCTTATCTGGCGGAAACCCCCGCCCGAGCTTGCCCCAAATTGCGCGGCGCCGTGAAACATCGACAAGAAATTTCGCGGACATATCTCCATCTTGGCGCAGGAGGCTGGATCGGCCGGCGCGGCCGGTCCGACGAGCTTCGGTGAATTCGCACTGGACGCGCGGATGTGCGAATATCGGCGCCAGGCAACATTGGAGGACGAAGGCCGTGGCCGATGATGGGATGTTGCATTTTCACGTTCCGGAGCCGGAAGTGCGGCCGGGCGGCACGCCTGACTTCTCCAACGTGACCATCGCCGCGGCCGGCTCGGTGCCGCGCCCCGACATCGCTGTCGATCCGCGCACCATCCGCGACATGGCCTTCTCCATCATCCGCGTGCTGAACCGCGATGGCGAGGCGGTCGGACCCTGGGCAGGGCTGCTCTCCAATGAGGAGCTGCTGCAAGGCCTGCGCCATATGATGACGCTCAGGACCTTCGACGCCCGCATGCAGATGGCGCAGCGCCAGGGCAAGACCTCCTTCTACATGCAGCATCTGGGCGAAGAGGCTGTGAGCTGCGCCTTCCGCAAGGCGCTCCAGCCGGGCGACATGAATTTTCCGACCTATCGCCAGGCCGGCCTGCTCATCGCCGACGACTATCCGATGGTCACGATGATGAACCAGATCTATTCCAACGAGGCCGACCCGCTGAAGGGCCGGCAGCTGCCGATCATGTATTCGTCGAAGGAGCACGGCTTCTTCTCCATATCCGGCAATCTGGCGACGCAGTACATACAGGCGGTCGGCTGGGCGATGGCTTCGGCCATCTCGAACGATACGAAGATCGCGGCGGCCTGGATCGGCGACGGCTCGACAGCGGAATCCGATTTCCATTCGGCGCTGGTGTTCGCCTCCACCTACAAGGCCCCGGTCGTGCTCAATGTCGTCAACAACCAGTGGGCGATCTCGACCTTCCAGGGCATTGCGCGCGGCGGCTCCGGCACCTTCGCGGCGCGGGGCCTCGGCTTCGGCATCCCGTCGCTGCGTGTCGACGGCAATGACTATCTCGCCGTGCATGCGGTGGCCAAATGGGCGGCCGAGCGCGCGCGGAAGAATCTTGGACCGACGCTGGTCGAATATGTCACCTACCGCGCCGGCGCCCATTCGAGCTCGGACGATCCTTCAGCCTACCGGCCGAAGACCGAATCCGATGCCTGGCCGCTCGGCGATCCGATCGTGCGGCTGAAGAACCATCTGATCGGGCTCGGCGTCTGGTCGCATGAGCGGCACGCGCAGGCCGAGGCGGAAATCCTCGACACGGTGATCGCCGCGCAGAAAGAAGCGGAGAGCCACGGCACGCTGCATGCCGGCGGCAAGCCGTCGACGCGCGACATGTTCGAGGGCCTCTATGCCGAAATGCCGCCGCATCTCAGGCGCCAGCGCCAGCAGGCGGGAGTCTGAGCCATGCCGAGACGGACCATGATCGAGGCCATTCGTGATGCCATGGACGTGTCGATGGGGCGCGACGACAAGGTCGTCGTGTTCGGCGAGGATGTCGGCTTCTTCGGCGGCGTCTTTCGCTGCACGCAAGGCCTGCAGGCCAAATACGGCAAGAGCCGCTGCTTCGACGCGCCGATCAACGAATCCGGCATTGTCGGCTCGGCCATCGGCATGGCCGCCTACGGCCTGAAGCCATGCGTGGAAATTCAGTTTGCCGACTACATGTATCCGGCCTACGACCAGCTGACCCAGGAAGCCGCCAGGCTGCGCTACCGTTCGAACGGCGATTTCACCTGCCCGATCGTGGTCCGCATGCCGACCGGCGGCGGCATTTTCGGCGGCCAGACGCACAGCCAGTCCCCGGAAGCCCTGTTCACGCATGTGTCCGGCCTGAAGACGGTGGTGCCGTCCAACCCGCATGACGCCAAGGGGCTGCTGATCGCTGCGATCGAGGATCCCGATCCGGTGATCTTCCTCGAGCCGAAGCGGCTCTACAACGGCCCCTTCGACGGCCATCACGACCGTCCGGTGACGCCGTGGTCGAAGCATGAGCTCGGCGAGGTCGCCGACGGGCACTACACCGTGCCGCTCGGCAAGGCGGCGATCCGCAGGACCGGCTCGGCGGTCACGGTGCTCGCCTACGGCACCATGGTCTATGTCGCCCAGGCCGCGGCCGAGGAGACCGGCATCGATGCCGAGATCATCGATCTCCGAACGCTCTTGCCGCTCGACCTCGACGCCATCGTCGCTTCGGTGAACAAGACCGGGCGCTGCGTCATCGTGCATGAGGCGACGCTGACCTCCGGCTTCGGCGCCGAGCTGTCGGCGCTGGTGCAGGAAAACTGCTTCTACCGTCTGGAGGCGCCGGTGGCGCGGGTCGCCGGCTGGGACACGCCCTATCCGCACGCGCAGGAATGGGACTATTTCCCCGGCCCCGCCCGGGTCGGCCGCGCGCTCATTGAAACATTGGAAGCCTAAAGTGGGGGAGGCCTGACATGGGCGAACACATCATCAAGCTGCCCGATGTCGGCGAGGGCGTTGCTGAGGCCGAACTCGTCGAATGGCACGTCAAGGTCGGCGACATGGTGCGCGAGGACACCGTGCTTGCCGCCGTCATGACCGACAAGGCGACGGTCGAGATCCCGTCGCCCGTCGATGGCGAGATCCTGTGGCTGGGCGCGGAGATCGGCGACACGGTGGCGATCGGCTCCCCCATCGTGCGGCTGAAGGTGGCGGGCGAAGGCAATGTGAAGCCGCAGGGCGATGCCAAGGCCGAGGCGGTGGCCGCCGCGCCGCCGGCGAAGCTCCCGACGCCGAAGCCGGAGACCGCCGCGCCGCCCGCGAAGACCTCGCCAAAGGCCGGCGCCCCGGTGGCGAAACCCGCTGCGGCCATTGCGAAAAACACCGGGCAGGGGTCAGTCTCCGGCTCGCCGCGCCCGGAGGGGGAAAAGCCGTTGGCGTCGCCGGCCGTGCGGCTGCGCGCGAAAGAGGCCGGCATCGATCTCAGGCAGGTCGCGGGAAGCGGCCCGGCCGGACGCATCGGCCATGACGACATCGAGGCATTCCTGGCGCGCGGGCCGCAGGTCGCCAAGGCTTCGGGCCTCGCGCGCAACGATGCCGTCGAGGACATCAAGCTGGTGGGCTTGCGGCGCAAGATCGCCGAGAAGATGACGCTGTCGAGATCGCGCATCCCGCACATCACCTATGTCGAGGAGATCGACGTCACCGCACTGGAGGACTTGCGCGCCGCCCTCAACAAGGAAAAGCGCGCGGACAGGCCGAAGCTGACGCTGCTGCCGTTCCTGATGCGGGCGATGGTCAAGGCGATCGCCGACCAGCCCCAGCTCAATTCGCTGTTCGACGACGAGGCCGGCATCATCCACCAGCATGGCGGCATCCATATCGGCATCGCCGCGCAGACGCCGTCCGGGCTGGTGGTGCCTGTCGTCAAGCATGCCGAGGCGCGCGACATCTGGGATTGCGGCGCCGAGGTCAACAGGCTGGCCGAGGCTGCCAAGTCCGGCACGGCGACGCGCGACGAGCTGTCGGGCTCGACCATCACCATCACCTCGCTCGGCGCCATGGGCGGCATCGCGACGACGCCGGTCATCAATCATCCGGAAGTGGCCATCATCGGCGTCAACAAGATGATGGTGCGGCCGCTGTGGGACGGCACGCAGTTCATCCCGCGCAAGATGATGAACCTGTCGTCCAGCTTCGACCATCGGGTGATCGACGGCTGGGATGCCGCGGTGTTCGTGCAGCGCATCAAGGCGCTGCTGGAAACGCCGGCGCTGATCTTTGTGGATTGAGAGCTGATGAGGCCAATCAGGACGGTCCGTCGAAGGTCGCCGGCGTCGGAAGGACAGCAAAGATGAAAGAAATCTCCTGCAAGCTGCTGGTCATCGGTGCCGGTCCGGGCGGTTATGTCTGCGCCATCCGTGCCGGCCAGCTCGGCGTCGACACGGTCATCGTCGAGGCCGGCAAGCCCGGCGGCACCTGCCTCAATGTCGGCTGCATCCCGTCCAAGGCACTGATCCATGCGGCGGAGGAGTTCGAAAAGGTCTCGCACATGGCCGGCGGCAAGAGCCCGCTCGGCATTTCGGTGTCGGCGCCCGCGCTCGACCTTGGCAAAACCGTTGCCTGGAAGGATAGTATCGTCAGCCGGCTCAACAGCGGCGTCGCCGGCCTGCTGAAGAAGGCAGGGGTCAAGACCGTGCACGGCTGGGCGACATTCCGCGACGGCAAGACAGTGGAGGTCGAGACCGAGACGGGAAGCCAGGTGATCCGGGCGGAGACGATCGTCATCGCCACCGGCTCGGCGCCGGTCGAGCTGCCGTTTCTTCCCTTTGGCGGCCCCGTCATCTCGTCGACGGAAGCACTGGCACTGAGCGAAGTGCCCGGGAAACTCGCGGTGGTCGGTGGCGGCTATATCGGGCTGGAACTCGGCATGGCCTTCGCCAAGATGGGCGCCGAAGTGACCGTGGTCGAGGCCTTGCCGCGCGTGCTGGCGCAATATGACGCGGAGCTGACCCGGCCGGTCGTCAAGCGGCTCGCCGCGCTCGGCATCGACGTCATGACCGGGGCCAAGGCCAAGGGCCTGTCGACCCAGGGACAGGCGGGCAAGGGCGACGCGCTGCTGGTCGAGACGGCGGACGGCAAGAATGCAAAACTGTCCGCCGACAGGATCCTGGTGACGGTCGGCCGCAAGCCGGTGTCGGAAGGCTGGGGCCTCGACCAGATCGACCTCGACATGTCAGGCAAATTCATCCGGATCGACGATCAATGCCGCACCTCGATGCGGGGCATCTTCGCCATCGGCGACGTCACCGGCGAGCCCATGCTGGCGCATCGGGCGATGGCGCAGGGCGAAATGGTCGCCGAGATCGTCGCCGGCCACAAACGCAACTGGGACAAGCGCGCGATCCCCGCGGTGTGCTTCACCGATCCGGAGCTGGTCACTGTCGGGCTGTCGCCCGAGGAAGCCAAGGCCGCCCAGGGCGAGATCAAGGTCGGGCTGTTCCCGTTCGCCGCCAACGGACGGGCGATGACGAAGCTCGGCGAGGATGGATTCGTCCGTGTCGTGGCGCGGGCCGACAACCATCTGGTGCTCGGCATCCAGGCGGTCGGGCAGGGCGTGTCGGAACTGTCGGCTGCGTTCGGCCTGGCGCTGGAGATGGGGGCGCGGCTGGAGGACATCGCCGGCACCATCCATGCGCACCCGACGCAAGGCGAAGGGTTCGAGGAAGCGGCGCTGAAGGCGCTCGGGCACGCGCTGCATATTTGAGGGTAAGCCCCAGGCTCCCTTTTCCTCTCCCGATTGACGGGGGAGAGGAAAAGCGGGGGCCAATCCAACGGGGGAGAAGGAAGATGCGCCGCAGCCTCAGCTCGCCAGCCGGCTCACCATTTCGTGCTGGGCATAGGCGCGGCCGAAGCGATTGGCCAGAAAGGCATCCAGCGCGATGTCTTCCTGCCTGACGAAGCCGGTCGCCGGCAGGCTGCCGTCGGCCAGCATATCGAGAACGGCGCAGATGCCGGACGCCGTGGTGATCTGGATGGCGCTGCGCAGCTGGCCGCCGACGCGCTGCGAATAGATCTTGTTGGCGTAGGTTTCCTGCAGCAGGCGACCGTTGCGGCGGCCGGAGACGGTGACGAAGACGATGACCACGTCCTGTAGCGTCGCCGGCAGCGCGCTTTCAAAAATGTCCTTCAGCACGTCGCGGCGGTGGCGCAGGCCGAGGTCGTTGAGCAGCGCCTTCATGATGGCGGCGTGGCCGGGATAGCGGATGGTGCGGTAGTTCAGCGTGCGCACCTTGCCCCTCAGCGTCTCTGCCAAGGTGCCGAGCCCGCCGGAAGTGTTGAACGCCTCGTAGGTGACGCCGTCGAGCGAGAATTCCTCACGCTCCTCCAACGGCGGCACTTCGATCAGCTCGCCCTCGACGATCGCCTCGCAGGGCTCGCAATATTCGTTGATGACGCCGTCGGTGCTCCAGGTCAGGTTGTAGTTCAGCGCATTGGACGGGTATTGCGGCAGCGCGCCGACGCGCATGCGCACGCTTTCCAGCGTGTCGAAACGGCTGGCCAGATCATTGGCGACGATCGAGATGAAGCCCGGCGCCAGCCCGCATTGCGGGATGAAGGCGCTCTTGCCCGAACGCGCCAGTTCCTTGACGCGGCGGGTCGAGACGACATCCTCGGTGAGGTCGAGATAATGCACGCCGGCACTTGCCGCAGCTTCGGCGATGCGCGTGGTGAGATGGAAGGGGGCGGCGCTCAGCACCGCGAACTTGCCGGCGAGCGCTGCTTCAAGCGCGCCTGCCGCCGCGATGTCGAGCTCGAGCGTCTCGACGCCGGCGGGCACTTCCGCCGCGGCGAGCTGCGCCGCCGAGCGGTCGACGAGGGTGACGCGGTAGTCGCCGGTCGCGGCGAGCATTCCGGCGATGGTCGAGCCGATCTTGCCGGCGCCGACGATAACGATGTTGTTCATGGTCAAATACCCCTGCCAGTTTTTGATTCACGCGGTTCCTGCCGGAAAGCCGCTGCACGCCTTTCCTGGAATGTTGGCGGAAACCATCGCAGCTTGCCTGTCGAAAGGAAGTGTGAAATCTGGCAGAATGAACCCTATCTTTAGTCGATCCGCCGAAGGAGATCGTCGAAATGCTCAGTGAAGCCGAACAGGCGCTGCTTTCCCTGCTGCGTTCCAACGCCCGTGCCTCGACGGCCGAACTGGCGCGGCGGCTCGGCGTGTCGCGCACCACGGTGCAGAGCCGGATCGAGCGGCTGGAACAGCGCGGCATCATATCAGGCTATGGCGTCAAGCTCTCCGCGGACTATGAGCAGGGCCTGGTCAAGGCGCATGTGCTGCTCACCGTGACGCCCAAGCTCGCGGACAAGGTGGTGCGCGCGCTGCAGGCGCTGCCGCCGGTCAGGACGCTGCACTCCGTCAGCGGCAATTTCGACATGATCGTCATCGTCGACGCGCCGTCGATCCGCGACCTCGACGCGCTGCTCGACCAGATCGGCGCCATGGACGGGGTCGAGCGGACCTCGTCGTCGATCATCCTGTCGACGCGCATCGACCGGTGAAAGCCGGCGCCGGCCGTGCGGGCCGGATCGCCCTTGAACGATTTGAACCTCTTACTGATTTGTAAGAACCCGGCAAAGCGGCCGTATGATTGACGAGGCAGTGTCTCGCCGGAACCGCAGCGGCCAAGATCATCCCAGAGCCGAAAGCCTGTCGTGTTCCGAGAGGTGGCTTTGACCGTACCGCGCAATATTCCCGCCCAGGCTGCCCAGCGGATCTGGATCAGGACCGGCATCGTCCTGCTGGCTGTCGCCTGCCTGACAGTCGTCATGGTGGGAAATGGCCCGGCGCCGGAGTCCCACATGTTCTGGTTCTGGTAGGAAACCAGATGCAGATCGAAGAGACCTTGCAAGGCGCCGGCGTAGCCACGTGGCCCGCTTCCGGCGAGGCGCGCGCTCTTCCGTTGCACCCGGCCTCCCAGATGGCACTTCTCGTCGCCGTGTTCCTGGTCTTCAGGATCGGGCTTGCATCGGTCATTCCATTGTCGATCGACGAGGCCTACGCGGTCGTGGTGTCGCGCAGCCATTCGCTTTCCTATTTCGATCATCCGCCGATCGGCTTCGCGATTGCCCGGTTCATGGCGGATGTCTTCGGCTGCGAATGCCGGCTTGTGGTGAGGCTTCCCTATGTCGTGCTCGGCTCGCTGTCGGCGCTGCTGCTGTTTGCACTGACCCGATATGCCTATGGTGCCGTCGCCGCATTCTGGGCCGTGGCCTGGTATACGGTCGCCCCGTTCTTTCTCATCTCCGCCGGCCATTTCGTCGTTCCCGACGGGCCGCTTGATTTCTTTCTGCTGGCCGCCGCCTGCCTGGCCGCGCCGATGCTTCTCGGCGCTGATCCGCGTTTTGCGTTTCTGCGCTGGTGCGCGGCCGGCGTGGCGCTCGGGCTGGCGCTGATGTCGAAATATCAGGCCGGTCTGTTCTGCATCTCGGCGCTGCTGGTCCTGCTTTCGACGAAACCCGGCCAAGCCCAGCTCCGGACTGCAGGGCCATGGGTTGCAGGCGCCATCGCGGCACTTGGCCTGCTGCCGGTCGTGATATGGAACATGGACCATGGCTGGATTTCCCTGGCATTCCAGTCCGGACGGGGTACTGCCAACGACGGCCATCTGCTGCATCCCGGCAACCTCGCCGTCACGTTGCTCGGACAGGCGCTGTATGTCTGGCCGCCGATCTGGGCGGTCGCCATGGCGTGCCTGTGGCGAGGCGCCTGGGGCGGCACGGCGGCCGATCGCCTCTTCGTGCTGCTCGCGGCGCCACCTGTCGTGTTCTTCGACCTGATCGCCCTGGTCAGCGCGCACTCGCTGCCGCACTGGTCGATGAGCGGCTTCCTGTTTGCCTTTCCGCTCGTCGGTCACTGGTGCGGCGCATTCTCGTTGCGCAGGCCAAGACTGCTCGTGGTGTCCATCGTCGTCGCCGCCGCCGTCGTTCCGCTTCTGGCCACCGGGTTCGCGGTGCAGGCGACGACCGCGGCATTGACCAGGCCCTTTTTCCAAAGGGCGTCGAAGTTCGACGTCAACTGGCAGCTCGTCGATTGGTCCGCGCTGACGGACAGCAAGGTCGCCGACGAGATCAGGCGCGCCAACGGATATGTCGTCGCCGCGAACTGGATGCAGGCCGCCAAGCTGGCCTACGAACTTGGTCCGGACACTCCGATCGAGGTGCTTCCCGGAGATCCGCGCCACTTCCAGTTCATGGACGACAGGCGCCTCGCCAGTCAAACCCAGGGCTTTTTCATCGGCGCCATGAATTTCCGCGACGACGAGGCCGCTCAGGAGAAAGACTATCGCGACAGTGTCGGCGGCCTGTTCGTCGTCGACGGCGACGCCCGGCGCATGACGCAGCGGCTTTCCGGCTTTCCGGTCTTCGACATGCTGATTCTGCCCGTGACGCGGTCGGTGCCGCCGCTCCCGGCAGCCAATGTCCAGCCGCCTGGGGGACAGCCATGAACCAGGCGGCCCCCAGGCACGGCGCCGTGGCATTGGCGACCGACAGCGCATTCCCCGTCGCGGCCCGGCATGGCGGCCCGGAATTGACGATCGTGGTTCCGACGCTGAACGAGCGCGCCAACATCGGCCTGCTGGTGGCCCGGCTGCGGCAATCGCTGGGACCCATCGACTGGGAAGTGGTCTTTGTCGATGACGATTCGAAGGATGGCACGATCCTGGCGGTCCGCGACATTGCCGCCGGCGATCACCGTGTTCGTGGCATCAGGCGCATTGCCAGGCGCGGCCTTGCCGGTGCCTGCCTCGAGGGCATCCTGTCGAGCTCGGCGCCGATCGTCGCGGTCATGGACGGTGATCTGCAGCACGACGAAAAATGCCTGCCCGCCATGTTGGCGATCCTGCAAGGCGGCGAGGCGGAGCTGGTGATTGCCAGCCGTTACCAGAGCGACGGCAGTGCAAGCGGCGGGTTCACCAGGCTGCGCTCCGGCGCCAGCCGGCTGGCGACGCGGCTTGCGCGCCAGCTTCTGAAAACACCGATCAACGATCCGATGAGCGGGTTCTTCATGCTGCGCAGGGAAATCGTCGACGCGGTGGCGCCCCGGCTGTCGCGGCAAGGTTTCAAGATCCTGCTCGACATTGTCGCCTCTTCGACAAATGCCATCAGGATCAAGGAAATCCCTTACGTCTTTGGCCCGCGCCTGCACGGGGAGAGCAAGCTCGATTCCCTTGTCGCGCTTGAATATGCCGGTCTGCTGGTCGCGAAAATGTCGGGAGACCTGATCTCGACGCGCTTCCTTGCCTTTGGCCTGGTCGGATCCGCCGGTGTTGTCGTCCATCTCGCGGTCCTGCATGCATTGCTGCCGCACGGGCTGTCGTTTGCCGTCGCTCAGACAGCCGCCATGTTCACCGCGATGGCCTTCAACTACACGCTGAACAACGCCTTCACCTATCGCGACCAGCGCCGGCGCGGCTGGCGATTCCTGACGGGCCTCGTCATGTTCGCCGGGCTTTGCAGCTTCGGCGTCGTGGCAGGTGTCGGCGTATCGACGCTTCTTTATAGTGGCCACTCACGCTGGTGGGTTGCCGGCCTTGCCGGCGCCGTCGTCGGCGCGGCGTGGAACTACATCACCAATTCCGCCATCACCTGGCGCCGGCAGTAGAGCTGTTCGCCGGTGCACGGATACCCGATGCGGATCGCGGCGCCGGCCGGCAGCTGGCCCGCTTGACGGCGCTCACACGCGCGGCGCCCGACCGGATCGACGCCATGGAGGGTCCGAGCGGGGCTTGTCGTCGACCATCCCGTCGACGCATATCGACCGACGAAAGCGGGGCTTCTACCGATTTGTAAGAACCCGGCAAGGCGGCAGTATTGCCACGGCAGGCTGGATTTCCGGCTCTGCAGGCCGGTCGCGTTGGGAGGATCATCATGCGGGGTCGCGGCCATTCCCCTCGTTGGGGCAACTCGATCTGCTTTGCCACATCGATGGCGCTGGTGGCCATGATCTGTCTTCTGGTCATGCCCGGACATCCGACGGGGTTCGACGAGCACCCATACCTGCCTTGGATGTGGTGATGGAGCCGGGACGTGGGCGAGGTCTGGAAACCCGACCGGTTCTCACTTCCTTTCTGGCTAGTTACGGGCGGAAGATCGTCTCGCGCGTTTTCGCGGAATTGCCCTAAGAAGCGGTGAGCAGAGGGAAGCTCACCACCACGGCAAGGCCGGGCCGGCAATCCTCGAGCGCAATCGATGCGCCGTGCAGCTCGGCGATGGCCCTGACGAGGCTCAGCCCAAGGCCGCTGCCCGGCGTCGAGCGGCTGTGGTCGAGCCGGTAGAGCCGCTGGAAGACTTTTTCGCGTTCGTCCGGGGGAATGCCGGGTCCATTGTCGGCGACCGCGGCGAGGACATGGTCGCCGTCGCGCGCCACCGACAGCTTGATGGTCGTGCCCGGCGGGCAATGGCGCAGCGCGTTCTCCACCAGATTAGCGAACATCTGCGTCAGCAGTTCGGGGTCGCCATGGATGCGGCCGGCGGGCCGGTGCAGCTCGACCGACGACAGCGACTTGCCGTCATCCTCGGCCACGTCGGTGTAGATCTCGGCGATGGTTTGCAGAATCTCGCCGAGGTTGACATCGGTGAACCGCGCCTTGCGCGCGCCGGCCTCGATCTGGGCAATGCGCAGCAGCGCGTCGAACGTCTCGTTGATCTGCAGGCTCTCGGCATACGCCTCGGCCAGTTCACTGCCGACTTTCTGGCCCGACAGGTTCTTTTCCGACGCGCTGTCGAGGATCATCTGCAGCCGGTTGAGCGGCGTCTTCAGGTCATGCGCGATGTTGGTGCTGACCTGCTTCATGCCGTCCACCAGGCCCGACAGGCGATCGAGCGCCGCGTTGACCTGGCTGGAGACGACGTCGATGTCGTCGCCGTTGCCGGTCAGCGGAATGCGCGTATCGAGCCGGCCGTGCGAGACGTCGACCATGGTGGCGGCAATGCCGTCGAGGCGGAGCTGGACACGCGAGGCAAGCAGCGCGCCGCCGGCGACCGCCAGCCCGGTGATGATCAGGGTCGCCCAGCCGAAGCTCATCAGCATGATCGTCTCCAGTTCCTCCGTCTCGGACAGGCTGATGGCGACCGTCAGGGTGTTGCCGCCGACCGCGCCCGAATAGGCGCGGTACTGAGTACCTTGGGGCAGGCCGGGCATTTCGGCGCCGAACATCGAAAAGCCGTCGGGAAGCCCCGCTGCGGTGAAGTTGCCGGCCAGCCGGTTGCCGGCAGCGTCGGTCAGCGAAAACAGCTGCTCCTTCCTCGGGCTGCGCGTGGAGTGGCTCTCGATGGTCTCGACCAGTTCCTTGGAATCATTGTCGGCATTGCTCGCGGCGATGACGGCGTAGGTGTCCTTGATGGTGTCGTCGAGTTGCTCCGCAAGATCGGCGCTCATCATCTGGTAGACGATGGCGCCCGCGAGGATGAAGGCCAGCATGAACAGGAAGGCGAATGTGAGGGCGAGCCGGAACGGCGTGCTGCGCAGCAGGCGAGACCAGCTTGCGGTCATGGCGCAAGCGGCGCGTGCAGGCTGTAGCCGGTGTTGCGGATGGTGTGGATGAGCTGGGTCTCGAACGGCTTGTCGACCTTGGCCCGCAGCCGGCTGATATGGGTCTCGACAACGCTGGTCTTGGGATCGAAATGAAAGTCCCAGACGCGCTCCAGAAGCATGGTGCGGGTGATCACGCGGCCCTCGCCGCGCATCAGCACCTCCAGCAGGCTGAATTCGCGTGGCTGCAGGTCGATCGGCCGACCCTGGCGCGTGACACGCCGCATGATGAGGTCCATTTCGAGGTCGCCGACCCGCAGCATCGTCTTTTGCTCCTGCGCCGCCGGCCTGCGCCCGAGCGCATTGATGCGGGCAAGCAGTTCGGAAAAGGCGAAGGGCTTGACCAGATAGTCGTCGCCGCCGGCCTCCAGGCCTTCGACGCGGTCGTCGATGCCGCCGATAGAGGTGAGGAAGATCGCCGGCGTGCGCACGCCGGCCGCGCGCACCGCCTTGATCATCGACAGGCCGTCCAGGCCCGGGATCATCCGGTCGGCGACGATCACGTCATAGTTGCCGCTGGTGGCGGCGAAAAGCGCGTCATGGCCGTTGCGCAGGAGGTCGCAGACATGGCCGGCCTCGGCCAGTCCCCTGACGATATAGTCCGCCGTCTTGTGGTCGTCCTCGACAAGAAGAAGTCGCATCGCTGTTCCGGTTGAGAGCCGATATCGGGCACAGGCTATCACCGGCATGGCCCCGATCATAGAATGGCACAAGCGGCCAAACGTCGAAGCCTAATCATGTTCCAGCAGGATCTCGTCGGCATCGTCGGCGATTTTCTTCAGCGTCATGTAGAGAACCAGTGCTGCGATGCAGCCCAGGAAGATCAGGCTGGTAAAGGTGGTGCCGAAGCCGAGGCCGCCATATTCGACCGGCTGCGACAGGAGATCGCCGAAGGAGGCGCCAAGCGGGCGCGTCAGGATATAGGCCAGCCAGAAGGCGAGGATGGCGTCGAGGTGGCTGACATAATAGCCAAGCGCGATCAGCGCGATGACGCCGCCGAACATGAGGCCCGACTGGAGATAGCCCATCTCGAAAGTTTCCGCGACGAGATCGCCTGCGGCGGTGCCGAGCGAGAAGGTGAGCAGGATCGCCAGCCAGTAGAAGATCTCGCGCCTCGTGGTGAAGATGGTGTGGATCGACAGCGTCCGCTCGCTGGCGTGCCAGACCGCGAAGGTCGCCACGAGCGCGACCGAGAAGGCAATCGTCGTCGTCTGCAGGCGCACGCCGAAATTATCGACGAGGTTGTCCGTGATCAGCGTGCCGACGACGCTGATCAGCACCACGGCCAGCCAGTAGGCCCAGGGCACGTAGCGTTTCTGCGCGAACTGCAGGACAAGGGCGACGATCAGCACGCCGGTCATGATCACCGAGGTCACGGTCAGACCGAGCCCGAGATTGACGGCGAGATAGTCGGCCGCCGTCTCGCCCATGGTGACCGCCATCAGCTTGACCAGCCAGAAATCGAGCGTGACCTCCGGAACCCTGTTTTGGTTCGGGCCGGCAGGCTGCTTGTTGGTTGGGAGCATGGCTGAGGTCCTGAGGTTGACGGTTACGGCGGGATGAAAGCGCAGCGCGGGGGATTTGCATGCATGTCATGTCTCAGTCGCGGCACACCTCGGATGAGGCCCGACGGTGCCTGGACGACATGGATTACTTGCCCATGACTTTCATGGCCTGGGCGAAGAAGTCGTCGGCGCGCTTGTCGTCGTCGGCATTGCAGCGTTCGATGCCCTTGGTCTCCAGCTCCGAGACCTTGTTCTTGTCGGCGTCGTTGAGCTTGGCTGTCGCTTCAGCGGCACGAAGGGCTTTCAGACTTTCCTCACAAGGCGCGGGTGCCGCATAAGCGGTGGAAATCGCTGCCGAGACAGCGAGGGTCCCCACTGCGATGGCAACTGAAAATCGTCTCATGAAACCATTCCCTATCTGATGCCGGTGGACCGGCTGCCGTAATTGAAGCCGACCCCTAATTGGCGGACCGGCATCGGAACGATAAGGAAGCGACTTCGCTCCAGCCTGTCCCGAGGCATACAAATTCGTAAGGATGGCCGTGATTGGCGCAAAAGGCCTTTACGAATGCCGCAAGCTGCGCTGATAGAAAGCGACGGCCTTGTATCCGCCATCAATGGCGCGCCCCAGTGGCTGAACCCGTAATCCGTGGCCCGGAAAACACGAATGACCTACGCGTCCCTCAAGCCGGCTTCAAAGGCTTTCGTCCAGCGCAAGCGGCTGGTCTTCGTGCGCGTGGCGGCGGCGCTGGCGGTGCTGCTGCTGTTCCTCACCAAGCCTGCGCTCAGCGAAGGTTCCAACGGCCACGAAATGCTCGAATTCGTCGGCTTCTGGCTGGTGCTGGCCTGCGTTGCCGGCCGGCTGTGGAGCATCCTCTATGTCGGCGGAAAGAAGAACGAGGAGCTGGTTTCGACGGGGCCGTTCTCGATGAGCCAGAACCCGCTCTATTTCTTCTCGACCGTGGGAGCCGTCGGCATCGGTCTGGCCTACGGTTCGCTGGTGGCGGCAGCCGTGCTTGGCGTGGCCAGCTTTCTCATCTTCCGCGTCACGGCGCGCAAAGAGGCCGAATATCTGCTGGGCAAGTTCGGCCCGGCCTATTCCGCCTATATCAAGAGGACGCCGCGCTTCTGGCCGAACCCGCTGCTCTACCGCGACGACGACCAGCTGCAGTTCTCGACCCGCGCACTCAAGCGCACCTTCCATGACGGGCTCTATTTCCTCGCGATCTTCCCTGCAATCGAGCTGATCGAGTATCTGCGGCAGGCGGGCCTGCTGTTCCCGGCCTTCATCACGCTGTACTGACCGGCCATTGTCCGGCTAATTTGCGGGGATGCGGCACTTCAATGAGCCTGTGGTATCGGCTGAAGGCGAAGGCGCCAGGGTGACGGTCTTCACGGCCGAACACGGGCCCGTCTGGGCCGACCTGATTGCGGCGGTGCCGGCCGAGGCCGGCGATCGCCTGGCAGCGCTGCGGCAGATCGCCGGGGTCACCGGCGTGGCGCACTACAGCGAGGGCCGCCCGGAGGCAATCGTGGTCGGCCAGCGCCGGCCGGCGGCAGCCATGATGCGCATCGCCTTGTTCTGGTCTGCTCCGACCTTCATCGCCGGTGACGTTGCGCGCGTGCTGGAGGGGCTGGAGAAGGAGGCGCTTGCGCAAGACGTGCCCTGCCTGCGTGCCGACGAGGATACGGCGCCCCGCATCGGCGGCCAGTGGCAGCGCCGCGACGGGTTCCTGCAACGCTGGATCGGCAATGAACCGGCCCGCCGACAAGGACAGGTTCCGCCATCCTGGCCGCAGACGGCGGGGTTTACGTGCGGGCCTTCGGCGTTGGCCATGGCAATGGCCGCGATCGATCCGGCCTTGCTGCCCGACCGGGCGCTGGAGCTCGAACTCTGGCGTGAGGCGACCACCATCATCGGCCCGAACGGTCCGGGCGGCTGCGATCCCTACGGCCTGGCGCTGGCAGCGCGCCGGCGCGGCCTGCGTGTCGAAATATTCATGAGCAGCGCAGAACCGGTTTTCCTCGACCGGGCCAGCTCGGAAGAAAGGCGCGGGCTGATGAGTTTCGTGCAGGCCGGCTTCAAGCGCGAGGCCGAAGCCGCGTCATTGCCGATCGAGACGCGCCCCTTTGCCGTCGAAGAAATCGGCCAGGCGCTCGATCGCGGCCTGTCGGCGCTGGTGCTGATCGACCAGGCGCCGATGATGGGCCACACCTGCCCGCATTGGGTGCTCGTCCATGGCCATGGCGACGGCGTCTATTTCCTCAACGATCCCTGGATCGAGCCAGACCGGCTCGAACAGAAGATGGACGTCGTGGATCTCCCGGTCAGGGCGGCGGAGCTCGACCGGATGGCTTGGTACGGCAATCCGGCCTGTCGCGCCGCCGTTCTTGTCGGGCCGGGTCCAGCGACCCGGAAGGGCTAGGCTCCCAGCGGATACGGGATGTAGCCGACGAAGCCGGCGATCTTCCAGATGCCTTCGACCTTGCGGCAGAAATACAGGGTCTGCCATTTCAGCCGGTCGAAGCTGCCATCCGCCTTGGCGACGGAGCCGTCGAACTTCTTGTGCAGCACGGCGCGGTCGCCATCGACGTCGATGTCGCGCAAATTGGTGACGCGAAACAGTGCCTCGCGCAGCGGCTCGGCGAACTTGGTCGCCGCCGTCTCCCTGGCCTGCCGCAGCCACTCGTCGCGATAGATCTCAAGCCGCGGGAACTGCAGCCGCCAGGCATCGGCATTGGCGAGGAAATGCGCATGCATGCCGAAGAAGCTTTCGGCGATGAAATCGTGCTCGACCATGGACCAGTCCTGGCCGATGAAGGCGTCGATGTCGCGCCGCACCAGCATCTCCCACAACGCATGGCGGTCTGCATCGCCTGAAGGAAACGGGTTCTTGTCGAAGGTCATTCTCGGTTTCTCCGGTCTCGCGCAGGCATGTGTCCGCTGCGGCCCGCAGGCCGCCGGCCGGTGCGCACGATGCAAGCGCTTCTGTAATAAAGCAACACGGATTTCGAAGAATGTTGCTTTCCAACAAGGGCCCTATCGGGAGCGCCCCGATCGCGGTAAATCTGCGCGGAAGCGGGCGCCGCCCTGGTGCCCCTTGCCGCGATTGGAGGAGCGATACCTTGCCCAAGCAGACTTTTGGAACATCCCATGTGCCGCTGTCGCCCGCCGTGCGGGCCGGTGACTTCGTCTATGTCTCGGGCCAGGTTCCGGTCGGCGGCGACGGCATCGTGGTCAAGGGCGGCATCACCGAACAGACCGAGCAGGTGCTCGCCAATGTGAAGGCAGCGCTGGCCTTGGCGGGCTGCACCCTGGACGACGTGGTGAAGACCACCGTCTGGCTGGAAGACGCGCGCGATTTCAGCGCCTTCAACGCGGTCTACGCGAGGCATTTCCCGAAGAACCCGCCGGCCCGCACCACGGTCGAATCGCGGCTGATGATCGACATCAAGATCGAGGTCGAGGCGGTCGCCTACAGGCCCGTCTAGAGCATTTCACCGTTTCGCGGAAACGGCGAACCACTCCAACTCATTGTTTTGACGCAATTCCGGACGGGAAACCGCTGACGCTCTTCCTGGATTTGCTCTAAAGCGGCAACGCGCAAACCGGAGGTACCCCTCATGCAATTCGACCTCCTGCTGAAGGGCGGACGGCTCATCGATCCGGCGTCCGGCATCGATGCGCCGCGCGATGTCGCCATCGCCAGTGGGCGGGTCGCGGCGGTGGACGCCGATATCCCGGTGGATCGCGCCAACGAGGTGGTCGACGCGGCCGGCTGCATCGTCGCGCCTGGCCTGGTCGACCTGCACAGCCACGTCTATTGGGGCGGCACCTCGCTCGGCGTCGATGCCGACCGGCTCGCCGCCAACAGCGGCACCACCACCTTCATCGATGCTGGCAGCGCGGGCGCCGGCAATTTCCTTGGCTTCCGCCGCCATGTCATGGAGCGCTCCAGGGTGCGCATCCTGGCCTATGTCAACATTTCCTTTGCCGGCATCTTCGGCTTCTCGCAGTCGGTGTCGGTCGGCGAGTGCGGCGATCTTCGGCTCTGCGAGCCGCGCGAGGTGGTCGCCGCCGCGCGCGAGCACGCCGATGTCGTCGTCGGCGTGAAAGTCCGCTCGGGCAAGCATGCCGGCGGCACCAGCGGCATCGCGCCGGTCGATTTGGCGCTTGAGGCCGCCGACAAGGCCGGCCTGCCGCTGATGGCGCATATCGACGAGCCGCCGCCCGGCCGCTCGGAAGTGCTGCCGCGCCTGCGCCGCGGCGATATCCTCACCCATTGCTTCCGGCCGTTCCCCAACGCGCCGGTCTTCGCTTCCGGCGCGGTGCGGCCCGACATGCGGCTGGCGCGCGAGCGCGGCGTCATCTTCGATCTCGGCCATGGCATGGGTTCGTTCGATTTCGAAGTGGCGCGCGCCATGCTTGCCGAGGGGCTGGCGCCGGACGTCATTTCGAGCGACGTGCATCTCTACTGCGTCGACGGGCCGGCTTTCGACATACTGGTCTGCATGTCGAAGCTGATGGCGCTCGGCATGCCGCTGGTCGAGGTGCTGCGCGCCGCGACGCAAGCGCCGGCGCGGGCGATCGCCAGGCCGGACCTTGGCACGCTGGCCGTCGGCACCGTCGGCGATGTCACCGTCCTTCGCCAGCGGTCCGGCCGGTTCACCTTCGTCGACGCGGTGGGCGCCTCGCTGGTCGCCGACCAGCGGCTGGTGTCGGAAGGCATCGTCATCGGCGGCACCTGGTGGCCGAACGAGGCGGTGAACGATGTCAGCGAGACCGAGCGTTTCGAGGCGCACACGGCGCATACGCATGTCGAGGTGGCGGCCCGGCATTTCGGGCACCGGCACGAGTGAGGGCGTGGCCTTCCCCTCTCCCCTCGTGGGAGAAGGTGGCCTCGCGACGCGAGGTCGGATGAGGGGGTTCCAGCTCGGCGCCGACGGCACTCCGTCACCCACCCCGCATCCGCCAGGGCGCCGCGCGCCGATCCACCTTCCGCCACAAGGCGGGAGGAAAGAGCTAACGCCCAGCGTTGCTCGGCTTTCCGTAAACCGGCGTGGCGATGCCTTCCATCCGCGCCTTGATCTGCAGCGCCACGTATTTCGAGTAAAACCGTGACAGCGCCAGATTGCCGCCGTGGAACCACAGCCCTTCCTGCGCCGTCGGCTTCCACATGTTGCGCAATTCGCCTTGCCAGGGGCCGGGGTCGCCCTTGACGCCCGACCCGAGGCCCCAGCAGGGGCCGACCTTGTCGGCGACTTCGCGCGAAACGAGCGCGGCGACATTCTCGTTCATCGACTGGTACCCGGTGCAGGCGATGATGGCGTCGGCCTCGAGTTCGCTGCCGTCCTCGAACAGGATGCCCTTTGCCGTCAGCGCCTTGATGGCGACGCCGCTGCGGATGCCGATCTTGCCGTCGATGATCAGGTCGCAGGCGCCGACATCGATGTAGTAGCCCGAGCCGGTGCGATATGCCTTCATCAAGAGGCCGGTCTCGTCGTCGCCGAAATCGATGGCGAAGCCCGAGGCGCGCAAGCGGTCGTAGAAGGCGGCGTCGCGGGCCTTGATCACCTCGTAGAGCGCGCGCTGGCCGTTGGGCACCAGCGCGAAGGGCGTCGAGGCGACGATCATGTCGGCCTTTTCGGTGGTGATGCCGCGCGCCAGAGCGTTCTCCGAGAAGATCTCGAAGCCGACCTCCATCAGCGTGTCCGACTTGACCACTGTGGTCGGCGAGCGCTGGATCATGGTGACGTCGGCGCCGCTTTCCCAGAGATCGACGCAGACGTCATGCGCGGAACTGGCCGCGCCGATGACGGCGACCTTCTTGCCGCGGTATCTGTCGCCGCTGGCATACTGGCTGGAATGCACCAATTCGCCCTTGAATGCGCTGGCGCCGGGCAGGTCGATCTTTCGCGGCGGGCCGTAGGCGCCGGTGGCGAAGACGACATGCTTCGGCTTCAGCGTGATCTGCCGGCCGACGCGGTCGACCACCACGGTCCACTCCCTCCGCGCCTCGTCATAGGAGGCGCTGAGGCACTTTGTGGCGACCCAGTAATTGAGCTCCATGACGCGCGTGTACATTTCCAGCCAGTCGCCCATCTTGTCCTTGGGCGTGAAGACCGGCCAGTTTTCCGGGAACGGAATGTAGGGCAGATGGTCGTACCAGACCGGATCGTGCAGCACGAGCGTGCGGTAGCGGTTGCGCCAGGAATCGCCCGCGCGCGCATTCTTCTCGATGATGATCGTCGGCACGCCGAGCTGCCGCAGCCGCGCGCCCAGCATGATGCCGCCCTGCCCGCCGCCAATGACCAGGCAATAGGGCTGCTCGGTGACGCCGAGCTCGCGCGTCTCGCGCGCCCGCGCCTCCGCCCAGGTCTCGCGTTCGGGGTCGGCCTTGTGGCGCACGCCGAGCGGCCGCGCCAAGCCCTTGCGCTCCTCGAACCCCTTGAGGTCGGTCATCGCCGTGAACAGGGTGCGGCAGCGGCCGTCGCGCAGGCGCATGATGCCTTGGCCGGAAGCCACAGCGGTCTCGAAGGTGAACCAGGCTTCGATCGTGCCCTCGTCCGAGGTCGCCTCGCCGGTGAGCTGCCATGCGGTGGGTTTCGTCGTCGCCAGCGTTGCCTCGAGCATGGCGGCGATGGCCTCGCGGCCTTCCATGGTCGTGACGTTCCAGGTGAAAGTCAGAAGATCGCGCCAGTAGCAGTCGTCGACGAACAAATTGCTTGCCGCCGTCGCATCGCCGGCCGCGAGCGCCTGCGCCAGGGATTCCAGCCATGCGGCTGCCTGTTTCGTCGGTGCCATTTCGAGCATGTCTTTCCCTCTCACGTTGACGGCTTTCCTTCTCCCGCAAGGGGAGAAGGAAAAAAGCTGTGCCCTAATCCCCGAGCGGCTCCATCTCCTTGCCGGTCCGGTGGATCTGGGCGTTGTATTTGATGCGGCGGACCGTCTCGCGCGCCGAGCCGTCGAGCTTGTAGGCGGAGGCCACGGCCAACAGGTCGATCGCCGCCAGGAAGGCGAAGCGCGAAGCGGTCGGCTTCAGCGTGTCGGGATATTCGGGTACCGCCACCGTCAGCCGGACATCGCAGGCGCGGGCCAGATCGGTGTCGGGCGCGGTCACGGCGATGGCGTCGGCGCGGTAGTGCTTGGCGAGCTCGACGGCCTCGATCACCTCGCGCGTGCGCCCGGTCGCGGAAATGGCGATCACCAGGTCGCCTGGCTTCAGCGTTGAGGCGCTCATGCGCATCAGATAGGGATCGCACTGGGCGTTGACCGTGATGCCGTAACGAAACAGCCGGTACTGCGTTTCCTGCGCCAGCGCCGAGGAACTGCCGCCGAGGCCGAAGACGGTGACCTGGCGTGCCTTGGCGATGAGTTCGGCTGCCTTCCGCAGCTGGCCCGGGTCAAGCTGGCGTTCGGCTTCCTGCAATGCCCGGCGGGCCTCGCCGAAGACGGCGTTCCAGAACGGCATGCCATTGTCGTTGCCGATGGCCGGCGGCTTGGCAAGATAGAGCGCGCCGACGACGAGGCTCTGCGCCAGCTTCAGCTTGAAATCGCGCACGCCCTCGCAGCCGATGGCGCGGCAGAAGCGGGTCACCGTCGGCTCGCTGACCCCGGCGCGCTCGGCAATCGCCGCATTGGAGGCGTCGACGGCGTATTTGACATTGTCGAGCACGACATCGGCGACGCGGCGCTCCGCCGGGCTCAACTGCGCGTAGGAATCCTTGACCAGCGAGATGATGTCGGGGATGCGCCTGATGTCGCGTCCCTCCGGCTGGTGACTTGCCACGGGCTCTTGCTGGCTGTCAGCTTCGGTCATGAAGTCGGTCTTCCCTGCCTTTTCGACCTGACCTCTTACCATGTTTGCACGCCGACGCTGAACCACCTGCCGCGTCCATTCGGCTACCACGACATGTCGGAGACGGATATCGACCGTTCCGCCGCTTCGGCGCAGCTTGAGCAGGAGATGCCCTGGAGGGATCGGCGGCCGCGCCTTTAAAGCCGCGCCGCGGCGCAAAATCCGCTCCGCCGCACCCGCAACCAGTCCCGGCATGGATCCTCGGGTCTGCGCCGCTGCGCAGCTGCTCCGCCCGGGATGACGAAGGTGGAGGAGCACGGCCAATCTGCGCAGCGCGGCCGCGCTACCCAACCATCTCCAGTCGCCTCGGCAGCCGGTTCATCGGCCTCGGCCCATCCGCCGTGATCAGGAACTGGTCCTCGAGATTGAAGCTGGCGAGGCCGTCAATGTAGAGCGGGATTTCGAAGGCCAGCACCATGCCGGCCTCGATGACGACATCGCTGTCGGCCGCGATGAACGGCCATTGCTCGGAAAACACCGACTGGCCGACGCTGTGGCCAAAATGGCCACGGCGGTAAGAGCGCAGGCCTTGCCGCGCGAGGCTCTCGCTGGTGACGCGATGCACATGGGCGAGCGTGTTTCCGGGGAGCAGCGCCGCCAGCCCGTCCTCGAAGGCGCGCTCGGCGATGGCATGCAGCTCGGCCTGGTCGGCGGAAGGCGGCCCGAAGGTGAAATTGCGCGACATGTCGGAGGCGTAGCCACCGACCGTGCAGACCATGTCGCACTTCAGGGGATCGCCGGCCACGGCCCTGGCGTCGGCGCCCTTGGGGTGGGCGCCCAGCGTTACATATTCCGCTGTTACGACCGGATGCGACAGGCCGGCTGCCGCTTCGGCGACGCCCTTGCGGTAGAGCGCGACGAGATCGGCCTGGCGCATGCCGGCCATCGCGTCCACCTGCAAGCGCTCCAGCCCGGCTTCCGAGAGAAAGATGCCTTGCTGAAGGAGATCGATCTCGCGCTGGGACTTGACGGCCCGCAGCCTGTCCAGCACCGGCGAGCCATCGACCATCGGGCAATGCGGCAGCAGCGCCTGGATGGCGGCGAAATCGGCGGCCGGGACAAAGTCGAGGTCGATGCCGAGCGTTGCGCGCTCCAGTCCGAATTCCCTGAGCGAGGCCTGCAGCTGGCGCACCGCGCCGGCGAGATCGAAGGTGGCGGGACGGGAGAAATCCGGCGCGCGGCCAAGCGAGGCAAGGCCGGCCTCGACGCGTTCGGCCAGGGGCAGCCCATGCACTGTCTCGACCGGCGCGGATTCGATCCAGATCGGGTGCGACCGCACGATTGCTTCCGGAGCGGCGAGCCGCAGCTGCGCGGCGTTGAAGTCGGCGACGACAACACCGATCGGCAGGCCTTGTTCGGCCGGGATGATCACGAACCCGCCACCGGCCCGGCGGAACAGCCCCGCCGGGCCGATCCACGCACCGGTCGCATAGTGGAAGGCCTCGGGGGCGCAGAGCACCAGCGCGCCGATGCCGGCGCCTTCCATTAACTGCGCGGCGCGCTGGCGATCGACAAAGCCTGTCATGGGTTTCTCCGGATGTCCGAAGCGACAACGGAGCATTGCGGACAGCGACGATCAAGTGGGTTGCTCGCCATGCCGGTGCGCCGCATGCCTTCACGGTCGGCGGAGATGTCCATCGCTTCGCCCTGGGATGACGAGTTTGGGATGGCTTCGGCCAATCCACGGATGCGCCGCTACTTGATCGATTCCAGCTTGGCGATGGCCGTGGTGAAGCCGGCGAGCGATACCGGGATGGTGACCGGCTTGCGGGTGACCGATTCCATGCCGATGTTCAGATTGGTTCCCGCCTTCATCGCCTTGACCAGTTCCGGCGACAGCGGCGTGGCGGCATAGGCGCCGTTCTGGTCGCTGGTCTGGATGGCGATGACGACCTTTTGCCCCTTGTCGACCTGATAGCCGACGCCGGACGGCAGGAACAGGCCGTGCGGCAAAGCGAGCAACATGGCGAAGCCGCCATTGCCGTTGTCGCGACGCACGGTGACGGTCAGCACGCGCTGCCCGGTCTTGGCCTCGGTGAGGTTCTGCGACACCTGGCACTGAAGCTCGCCGGTCGCAGAGCCGCTGGAGCAGTTCACCGCCCATGCATTGGCGTCGGCCGGTCTGGGTCCGAGTTCCTTGGGTTGAGCCTGTCTGGTCTGGGGCTCCCCGGCGGCGTCTTCGGCAAGCGCCGGGCCAACAGAAGCCGACAACAGCGACAGGGCAGCCAATGCCGCGACGCCATATAGATTAGCTTTCACTAAAATACTTGCCATGTTCTTGACGCCCTATAATTTTCCTTGCCACGGCAGGTATTCTCTCGGAAAAAGCTTGATACAACAATGGCGACTGCTCCGAAAGCCGAGTCCCGGGTCAAGCAAGCCACCAAATCTACTGTGGCAATATGGTCACAGGACAGAACTTTGAGGTCCGACAACAACACTCACAACCTTCCGGACTCGCTATACAATAGAATTCGCGTAACAATTGACACGCGGGACGTGTAGTCCCTGGAGGAACTCGCCGGGGATGGAAACTACCGAGAGCTCTCGGCCGGTTGGTGGGATGGTGGCGCGCGGGGAGGCTGTCCGCGTGCGCGCTGACTATCGCCGTTCGCGCATTGTAAGCCATCTTTTGAAGACGACGGCGCTGACGACGCTGGCGCTTGGCCTTTCCGGCGTCGTTGCCCATGGCGACCCCGACAGGCTTTGGCAGCCGCAGATCCGCGCCATCGTCGGTGCCGACAACAATGGCGGCAACGCCGCGCTCGAAGGCTTCATCCCGATCAAGCAGACGGCCGAGTCGGTGCTGTTCCTCGATGTCCGGGCCAAGCATGATTTCAAGGATGCTTCCGGCCAGGACATCGGCCTCGGCATTCGCCGCATCGTCAATCCCGACCTGATGCTCGGCGGCTACGCCTATATAAACCTCGAGAACTACAACAGCACGCAGTTCACCGCGGCCACACTGGGCGTCGAGGCGATCATGCCCAACTTCGACGCGCATGTGAACGTCTTCGTGCCGATCAAGGGCGACTCGACCGATCATTCGACGGGCTCGACCCTGTCGATGGTCAGCAACCAGCTGATCGAACAGATATCGGTGCTCGACCACCGCGACTACGCGGCCTGGGGCATCGAAGGCGAGATCGGCGCCCAGGTTCCGGTCAACCTGCCCGACAAACACTCGCTGCGGCTCGACATTGGCGGCTACCATTTCGAGGATCCGCACGGCGACGACGGCAGCGTCACCGGCGCCAAGGCCGGGTTCGAATACACGATCGGCGATGCCTTCGGCAGCGGCACCGAACTGGTCTTCGCCGGCGAGGTCCGCAACGACAATCGCGACGACACACAGTTCGCCGGCAGCGTGCGGCTGAACATCCCGTTCAATCCCAGCCGCCGCTCGGACAAGACCGCGGCCATCGGCACGGACCCGGTCTATCCGGTCAGCGAAGGCCTGCGCAAGCGCGTCAACGAACGCGTGCGCGGCGATATCGGCGTCAGGATCCAGTCGCAGGAGATCAATGGCGGCTCGACGACGCGCGTCGCCATCAACGCCGCCACCAATGCGGCGTTCGGCAAGTTCTATTTCGCCGATGGCGGGCTGGCGGGCGCCGGCACGCAGGCTGACCCGACGACGCTGGACGACGCGGTCACCAAGGCCGGCAGCGGCGGTTTTGTCGTTGCGCTGGGCGGCAATGGCAATCTGACCACCGCCGGCGTGACACTTGCCAACGGCCAGACCGTGATCGGCGGCGGCGAAAGCGTCACCGCGAGACTGTCCGGCGGCGGCACCGCCACCTTCAACCTCGGTGGCAGCGACGGCACGATCCAGGGCACCAATGTCGCCAACAACGTCATCACGCTCGGCACCGGCAACACGCTGAACGGCATCACCATCACCGGCGGCGCCAACGGCATCTTCGGCAACAACGCCGCGGGCACGACGCTGACCAACGTGACCGTGACGGGCGCCGGCGGCAACGGCGCCGCGTTCACCGGCAATTCGACCACCGTCAGCGCATCCAATTTCACGTCGACCGGCAACGGGCTCGACGGCCTGCATATCGAAGACAGCGGCACCTACAATTTCACCGGCACGACGCTGCTGCAGGGCAACCACGACGACGGCCTCGATATATCAGGCAAGGGCACCTACACCTTCGCCACCGTCAATGCGCTTGACAACACCGATCGCGGCATGACCGTGCAGGGCACGTCGATCGCCGGCAGCTTCACCACAACCGGCGGAACCGTGTCGGGCAATGGCGGCATGGCCGTCTTCATCGACCCGATCACCGCGCATGTGGTGCTGGACTCGATCAGTCAGACCGGCGGCACGTCGGGTGTCGTGCTCGATCATGTCTCGGGCAGCTTCACCGTCAACGGCGCGACGACGATCTCGAACACGACCGGACCCGCGATCGCCATTTCGGATTCGCCGGCGGCGATCCGTTTTGGCGATGTCGCCATCTCGGCACCGGGCGGCGACGGCATTTCGTTTGCCGGCGTCAATGCGGCGGTGGTCGCCGGCAACGTCGTCATCTCCGGCCTCGGCATCGGCACCGGCCTCGACTTCTCCGGCAGCCACACGAACTTCACCGCGCAGTCACTCAACATCACCGGCACCGGCGCCGCCGGCTCGATCGGCATCGATCTGTCCTCGCCGACCTCGGGCGGGGCAACGATCGGCATCACCGATGGCGGCGCCATCGCCGGGGTCGACACCGGCGTGCGCTTCGGCGTTGCCGGCTCGCTGGCCAATTCGGCCAATGCCGAGTTCAACTTCGGCGGCGGTTCCATTGCCGGCATCACCGCGTCGCTCGACACGCGCGGCCTCAACCAGACGCTTGGCCATTATGCGTTCGGCTCGACCACCTTCAGCGGCCCGCAACTGTTCGACCAGCAGAACGTGATCTTCGTCGGCGGCGTCGGATCGTCCGGTGACGGTTCTTCGACATCGAGCCTGCTCGCGATCAACCAGGCCGACCTCAACACCCAGAACAATGCGATCTTCGTGCTGGTCAACAAGGGGTCTCCGATCGATGCCGCCGGCGGCTTCTCGCTCAGCGACGGGCAGACGCTGGCCTCGTTCGGCAATGGCCGCTCCTTCTCGCTCGGCGGCATTCCGGTCAACGTCACCGGCGACAACGTCCAGCACGACCAGGTCGTTTCGGATCCCGGCGGCGCGGCGACGCTGACCAATTCCGGCGCCGGCGATGTCGTCACGGCGGCCAACGGCAATTCGCTGCTCGACTTCAATATTTCGGGCGGCGGCGCCGTGGGCATCAGTGCAACCGGGATCAACGGCCTGACGATCCAGGGCGTGACGGTCGGAAATGTCGCGACAGGTCTCGTCCTCGACGGCGTGACCGGCACGGTCACGGTCAACGATCTCAATGTCCAGAGCGCGAGCCAGACCGGCATCGCGCTTGTTCATTCAAGCGCCGCCGTCGATTTCACCGGCAACACGACGATCGCCAACGCCACCAATGTCGCGCTGTTCGCCAACAATTTCGATGGCACCGCCACCTTCGACGACCTCGACATAACCGGCGGCGGCATAGGCGTCGGTATCGTGGGGGGCTCGAGCGGAACCCTGACCTTCGGAAACGGGAGTTCCATTGCCGGGACGAGCAGCAACGCCTTCTCGATCACCAACTCCACGCCCAACGTCACCTACGACGGCACCATCAGCCAGACCGCCGCTGCAAGCGCGGTGAAGATCTCCAACATGACCGGCGGCATCGCCACCTTCGGCGGCAAGATCACCGCCAGCACGGGTGCGGCCAACGCCATCGACCTGACCGGCAATGCCGGCGGCGCGTTTCGTTTCACCGGCGGCCTCGATCTGACAGCCGATGGCGGCTTCGCCTTCAGTGCCGTCAATGGCGGCACTCTGTCGGTGTACGGGCCGAACAATACCGTGGCGACCGGTCTCGGGCCCGATGAGAAGGGCATCCAGATCGCCGGCATGACGATCGGCCTGTCCGGTGTGAACTTCTCCAGCGTCACCGTGGATGGCTCGGGCGGCGGCGTTTCGACCGGCATCGTCATCACCAACACCAGCGGCGGCAACGTCAATTTTGCTGACGTCGACCTGTATCGCATCAGCGGCGTCGCCATCAGCCTCGACAACATCGCCAGCGGCATCTACAGCTTCAATGGCACGACCAAGGTCGACACCGTGGTGGGCGGAGGCTCCGGCTTCCTGGTTCAGAACAGCGCCGCCACCGTCAGCGTCAGCAATCTCGTCACCACGAATATCGCCGGCACCGATGTCCGCCTGGCCAACAATACCGGTACGATCGGCATTGGCGGCACCATCACCAACAGCGGCGCCGGTGACGGCGTGGTCGTCTCCGGCGGCAGCGCGGCGATCACGGTTTCGGCCGGCATATCCAGTTCGGCGGGCACGCCGGGCGCGGCGGTCAAGGTCGACGGCACCACAGGCGGCTCGGCGGCCTTCAGCGGCGCGGTCACGTCGACCGGCACCGGCAATCTTTTCTCGATCGGCTCGACACTGGTACCGGTCGGCGGTGCGATCAGCTTCACCGGCCCGACACTGTCCGCGACGGGCGGCGGTGGCGCCGTCGTCACCGGCCTTGCCGGCACCGCGACGCTGAACGTCACAGCTCCGCTGTCGATCACCAATTCCGTGGCCACCGGCCTGTCCGTCTCCGGTGTCGCCAGCACGGCGTCGGCGACCTTCGGGGCGGTGACCGTGTCGGGCGCGGGCGGCAATGGCATCGACATCGTCAACGATGCCGGCGCCGTCACCTTCGGCACCACCAGCGTAACGATGGGTTCGACCCTCGGCCTGGCGGGCATCAACTTCGCCGGCACCAATGCCAATGTCAGTTTCGGCACCACCAATGTGACGCTGGGCGCCGGCGCCAACCAGACCGGCATCGACTTCAGTGGCTCATCGACCACGGCCGATTTCGGTGTGACGACGATTACCGGCACCGGCGACCTCACCTCGCGCGGCATCGACCTGTCGTCGACGACGGGCAACAAGACCATCACCTTCCAGCGCGGCTCCAGCATTTCCAATGTCGGCACCGGCGTCGACCTGGCGCGCGACTTCAGCACCGCGACCTCGGCCAATGCCAACTTCACCTTCGGCGACGGCACTTCGGCCGATGGGCTGCAGTCCTCCATCATCGCCGCCAGCGGCGGCTACACCGTGAACACGATCGGCCTCGATCCGACGCTCGGCAATTACGATTTCGACGACGTCGCCTTCACCGGCAACGCCAACCTGGCCAGTGCGGTTGGCGGGACCATCATGGTCTCGCAGTCCGGTGGCGTCATCGCCGCCGGCACGGACGGGCTCAGCAAGTCCGTGACCACGATCTCGGTCGCCGCCGCCGATGCCATGCTCGGCACCCAGACCTTCGCCTTTGTCGGCACCGTCGATCTCAGCGGCACGCCGTTCACGCTCGATTCGGGCCAGTCGATCATCGGCTTCGGCAACAACAACGCCATCACCACCTCCGGCACGGTCCAGCCGATCAATGTCCAGGGTAATCTCGGCGCCAGCGGCGGCACCGTCACCGGCAATGAAGGCGTGGTCACCGGCACGGGCGATTTCCTGCATCTGCTCGGCAGCAACCAGGTCCGCGACACCGCTTTCAACTTCAACGGCGCCAGCGGCTCGGCCTTCACCATCGACCAGAGCGCGGGCGGCTTCAACAATGTCGGCGGCATCACCATCCAGGGTGTGACGGTCAGCAATGTCGCCACCGGCAGCACGGCCTTCAAGGTTGCCGGCCTCGACTCGAACCTGTCCATTCTCGACAACAACGTCAATGTCGCCGGCACGCTGCTCGACGCCAATGGTGGCGCCGGCAACATCACGGTCACGCGCGGCAACCTGCCCAACGGCGGCGCCGCCGGCACGCTGACCGGCGGCGGCGTCAACCTGCAGAACCTGACCGGCTCGGTGACCATTGGCGACGGCACGCTGACCAATACCGGTGCGAACACAGCCTTCAATGTCGGGGGCGGCAGCGCGATCATTTCCTATGCCGGTACCATCAACAGCAACGGCACCGGTGCCGCGGCCTCGATCCAAGGCCTCACCGGCGGCTCGGTGACGCTGTCGGGCGATCTGAAAGACGGGCTTGCGGGCGCCGGCGGCAACATCATCGTTGCCGGGATCGACAATGGCACGCCGGCGACGGTCACCTTCTCGGGCGCCAGCAAGCAGATCGATTCGGGCACAACGGACGGCGTCAATCTCGGCTTCCCCGGCGGCTTCCCGGGTGGCACGTCGGCCCCCAATCCGGACGCCACGATCAACTTCACCAACGGTGGCCTTGACATTACGACCACGACCGGGATGGGTTTCGTTGCGATCGACAGCGGCACCGTCACGGTGACCGGCGGAGTCAACGCGAACAAGATCGCCGGCGGCGACGGGCTTGTGCTGGCGGCGACCAAGGTTGGCGGTGGCGGCGTTACCTTCGACAGCATCACGTCGAACGCCAGCGCTTTGGGCGGCGGTGTGGTGCTGAATGGCGTCGACCTCGCCGGCAATGTCAACATTGGCGGCCTGACCAATACGGGCGCGATCGGCGTCACGTTGTTTGGCATAACCGGCACCGGTGTGGTCAACTTCACCGGAACGACCAATATCGACGTTGCCGGGAATGGTATCCAGTTCGGCGGCCAGATCGGTACGGTGAACATCGCCAATGTCGCCGGATCCAGCCTGACCGTGGACGGCGGCACGACCGGCATTGCCTTCGACGGCGTCTTTGGTGGCTCTGCCAACATCGGTGGCAATAGCGGCACCGCCAGCATCGGCGCGACGACCAGCACCACCACAGTGGCCATCGATGTCGGCGGCAATACCGGCGGCACGCTGAACTACAACGGCTCGGTCAAGGTCGGTACGGGTGGCGTGGTGAGCGCCGGTGGCGCCGACCTGGCGACGCTCAACCTCAGCGGCTCGATCGCCTCGACCACCTCGTCGACGGCTTTCGCCTTCTTTGGCGCCAACGGCGTGTACAATATTTCCAGCACCATCGCTCATACCGGTGGCACCGGCGTCGCATTCAACGGGACGTCACAGGGAACCGCCACCTTCTCCGGTACATCGAAGACCTTCAGCACCGGTGCCAACGACGCCATCGTCAGGTCCGCCGGCACGGGCACGCTCGCCTTCACCAATGGCGGCCTCGGCATCACCACCGGCTTCGGCTACGGCATCAACGCCAGCACCACCGGTGCCGGCAGGTTCAGCGTGGCCGGCCTCAACAACACCATCACCACGACGACCGGAAGCGCGCTCAGGCTCGACGGTGCGACGGTCGGCGCGGATGGCGTCAACTTCAGCTCGATCTCCGTCAACGGCGCCGGGACCGGCATCCTGCTCAACAATGTCAGCGGCGGCGCCATCAATCTCGGCACGCTCAACCTGCTTGGCATCACTTCGCGCGGCGTCGACATTACCGGCACGCTCGCCGCGACGGTCGGCTTCACCAGCCTCAATATCGGGCTGGGCGCGGCGAACGCCGTCGGTCTCGACCTTAACGGTGCCATCGTCAACGCCGGCATAACGGCTGGCGATTTCGACGTTGCCGGCGGCGGCTTTGCCGGTACGCTTGGCATCGACATGGCCGGCACCACCGGCACCGGCACGATCCAGCTCGGCAACACCGACAACAGCGACAATCCGGGAGACCAGGCCTCGACCATCAGCAACGTCGCGCGCGGCGTGCTGTTCTCCAGCGCCACCAACGCCAAGCTGGTGTTCGGCGACGGTGCCGGCCCGGCGGCATCGTCGATCGCGACCTTCGGCGGCGGCCGGGTCATCGACGCCGTCGACACCTTGCCGACATCGGGCGACTACAACTTCAACGACGTCAATTTCCTGGGCGATACGTCGAACCTGTCGGCGATCCGTGTCTTCTACATCGACGCCGCCGGCAATTCGTCGGGCCTCGGCAATGGCAGCTTCCTCAATCCAGGCAGCGTCGCCCAGGCGGAATTGTCCTCGGCCAACGTCTTCGTTCTGGTCGACAAGACCAGCGGCGGTGTCGAGACCATCGACATCGGCAACAATTCGTTCGATCTCAAGGACGGGCAGGCGCTGATCTCGTTCAAGAATGGCGACGCGGCGATCGATGTTTCCCAGCTCGGCGTCGATACCGCCGGCGGTGCCTCGCCGGCGTTCCACTTCACCACCATCCCGTCTTCGACGCTTGTTGCGAACCCGGGCGGCCTCGACGCTTCGACGCCTATCCTGGCCGGCAACGGCACCGCCACGATCACCTTGCCGACGAGCGGCACCGGCGTCATCACCGCCGGCGTGCAGAACGTTACCGTCAGCAACTATGGCAGCGGCGCCGGCATCGTCGCCAATGCCGGGACCGCATCCAATTTCGTGATCAGGAACAACGACATCGCCGCCGGGGGCCGGGCGCTCGACTTCTCCACGTCAGGCGCGTCGGCCAACACGCTTCTGCTTTCGATCGACGGCAACACGCTGACATCGACCGGATCCGCCTTGGCGGCATCCTTCTCCGGCCAGAACATCAGTACGACGGACAACTCGATCGCGATCAGGTCGTTTGCCGACAATAAAGTGACCGGCGGGACCGGCAGCGGCATCGCCTTCAACAATGTCCGTTTCGATTCCAACGGTGCCGGCGGCACCGTCAGCGCCGGCACGCTCGGCATCGGCACTGCCGGCGCGCGGGTCCAGGGCAATGGCCTGAGCTTCACCAACACCAGCGGCACCCTCGACTTGGGCACGCTCAGCCTGGCCAACAACGGCGGCACGGGCGTCCTGGTCAACACCAAGGGCGCCGGCACGATCTTCGCGCTGAACAGCAGCGGCGGCGTGGTCACCACCACCAACGGCCCGGCCTTCTATCTCGATCCGCTGACCGTCAACATGACGTTCTCCAGCGTCAGCGCCGTCGTCAACAGCGTCGCCAGCGGCATCACCTTCGATGGCGTTGCCGGCACCTTCACCGTGACCGGCGCGACAAGCGTTTCCAACACGTCGGGCTTCGGCATCGATGCCACCAACGCCAACACCGGCACGTTCAATTTCAACACGCTGACGGTGAACAATACCTCGACAACCGGTGGCGGCATCCATGTCCAGACTGGCACGCTCAACGTCACCGGACTCGCCAATATCGACACGGCGAGCGGCATTGGTCTCTTGCAGGCCGGCGGCGCCACCAGCTTCACCGGAGGCCTGACCATCGACACCACCTCCGGCACCGGCATCGTCGGCACCGGCGGCACGATGGGCATCACCGCTTCCGCGGCCGCCGAGACGATCAACGCGACCGGCGGCCAGGCGATCAATCTCTCCGGCGTCGCCGCCACCATCGCGCTGGACTCGACCTCGTCCGGCGGCGGTTCCGACAACGTCGTCCTGAGCGGCGTATCTGGGACCGTCGGCCTCGGTACCGGCGCGCTGGGCGGCGCTTCGGGCGATTCGTTCGTGGTCTTCGGCGGCACGGCCGTCGTCACCTATGGCGGCAACATCACGCAGGCGAACAACGCCGCTTTGGTCAACGTTTCGGGCGGCAACGCGGGTACGCTGACCTTCAGCACCGGCACGCTGTCGGCGACCAATGGCACCGGCCTGCAGTTCGACAATGCCGACGGCACCTACAATTTCAACGGCATCACGACGCTGAATGGCGGCGACGCCGGCGTCGACATCATCAACGGGTCGGGCGGCACGTTCAGCTTCGCCGCCGGCACGTCGATCACCAGCCCGAGCGGCACCGCGTTCAATGTCGTTGGCGGCACCGCCAGCGTCACCTACAGCGGCAATATCACCCAGGCCAACAACGCGGCCACGGTCGCCGTCACCGCGCATTCCGGCGGCACCATCACCTTCCAGACCGGCACGCTGTCGGCGACCAACGGCACCGGCCTGCAGTTCAGCAATGCCGACGGCATCTATAATTTCAACGGCACCACGACGCTGAACGGCGGCGATGCCGGCGTCGACATCACCAACGGCTCGGGCGGCACCTTCACCTTCGGCAGCGGCACGACGATCGCCAACCCCAGCGGCGTCGGCTTCCTCGTCTCCGGCGGGACGTCGACCGTCACCTACAACGGCACGGTCAGCAAATCCTCGACCGGCAAGATCGTCGACATTTCCGGCGTCACCGGCGGCGCGATCGCGCTGGCCGGCAATCTTACCGCCAGCGGCGCCGTAGACAACGGCATCTACGTCCACGGCAACACTGGCGGCACCTTCACCTTCAGCGGCGGCACCAAGTCGCTGACCACCGGCGCCTTTACGGCGGTCGATCTGGCAACCAACGGCGGCGCCACCATCAACTTCACCGGCGGCGGGCTGGCCAGCAACACCACGTCGGGCACCGGCTTCAGCGCCACCGGCGGCGGCACGGTCTCGGTGACGGGTGCTGGCAATTCCATCACCACGACGAGCGGCACCGCCGTCAATCTCGACACGGTCGTGGTTGCCCCGGCCGGCGTGAATTTCGCCACCACCACCAAGGGCGCCGGCGGCGGCAGCGCCGTCATCATGGATACGGTGACCGGTACCGGCACGGTCGCCCTCGGCAGCGGTTCGCTGGTCGGCGGCAATGCGGCCGTGATCCGCATCGGCGACGGCGCCGGCGGCGCCAACACCGGCGGCACGGCGGGGCTTACCTATTCGGGCACCATCACCAGCGGCACCGGCCAGGCGATCGACATCGAGGACCGCGCGGCGGGCGCGCAGAACATCACGCTTTCGGGCACCATCACCCACAATGTCGCCGGCGTGAACGGCATCCGGCTGGACGACAACGCGGCCGGCACCATCACCTTCTCCGGCGCCTCGAAGGCGATCACGTCGGGAACGGCAATCGGTGTCAACCTGACCGACAATGCCGGCGCGACGATCAACTTCACCGGCGGCGGACTGGTCATCACCACCACCTCCGGCAACGGCTTTAATGCGACCGGCGCCGGTCCGGCAGCCACCACCGGCGGAACGATCAACGTTACGGGCACCGGCAACACGATCAATTCGTCAACCGGCACGGCGCTCAATGTCGTCAACACGACGATCGGCGCGAGTAATCTGGTATTCCAGAGCATTACGTCAACGGGGTCGAGCGGCAATGCCGGCATCGTCGTCGACAACACCGGCTCGAGCGGCGGCCTGAGCGTAACCGGCACCGGGGGTGCGGGGACTGGCGGCACGATCTCCAACAAGACCGGCGCCGACATCCTCAACGGCACTACCCCTGGCGGGAACACGACGTCGGGCACCGGCGGCACTGGCATCTTCCTGCGCAACACGGCGAACGTCTCGCTGGCCAGCATGCAGCTCAACGACTTCTCGAACTTCGCAGTCTACGGCAAGACGGTCACCGGCTTCACGATGACCGGCACGACCATCAATGGCGTCAACGGCAACAACAATGCCGGCAATGTGGAAGAGAGCGCCATCCGCTTCGACAATCTGCTCGGCACCGCTTCGATCACCGGTTCCAGCATCAGCGGCGGCGCTTACAGCAACATCGCCGTCTGGAACACCAGCGGCACGCTGAACCGGCTGACGATGAGCGGCAATACGTTTGGCCTGATCAATGCGTCGATCGGCAACGACAATATCGACTTCACCGTCTACAACAGCGCGACCGCGAATGTGACGCTCGACAGCAACACCTTCTCCGGCACCCGCTCCGACTTCTTCGAGGCGATCGCCAACAACAATGCGACCATGGACGTGGTCGCCACTAACAACACATTCCACAACGGCCAGGCTATCGTTCCCGGCGGCGGCACCGCGATCTCGGTCCGTAGCGGCTCCGGCGGCAACACGTCGGCGGCAACCACCACCTTCAACATCGCCAACAACATCGATACCGACGGCGGCGCCAATGCCTTCGATACCGTCGGCATCTTCGTCGCCAAGGGTCAGGATCTCGGCACGATGGTCGGCAAGATCACCGGCAACCAGTTGGTCGGCCAGACCGGCAAGAACTCGGATGGCATCTTCGTTCGCGCGGCCGGCGCTTCCGGCACGCTGACCACGCTGATCCAGAACAACACCATCACCGGCTGGGGCAATGTGGGTATCCATCTGCAGAACAATGACGGTGGCGTGACGATGAATGCGTCCGTCTTCGGCAACAGCGTGACTGCTCCGGGCGTGGCCTCTCCGTTCTCCGGGTTCTTCGCCGACAATGGCGCGACGGCCGGCGATACCAGCATCATGAACCTCGTGCTCGGCGGCACCTCGGCCGCGCAGAAGAATACCTTCACCGCGCCCGGCGGCGCCGCCGGCATCAGCCTGAGCAATTTCAACGCCTCGACGATCTTCAACCTGTCGCGCAACGGTTCGGCCGGTGGCACCGCGGCGCTGGTCGTTACCGACGACAACAATCCCTTCACGCCGTCGAACGTGAACACCTCGGGCGGCAACGGAACAATCACGCTGGTCAACACATTGCCTGCGACGCCGCCTTGATCGACTGGATCGGCCGCCAGGCCGATGCAGCCAGGATACCGGCAAGACAAGCGCCCTCACGACCCCATGGCACCAGCCACCGAGGCAGTCCGACGCGTCGGCGAGAGCCCAGATAGGGG
>NZ_PNOT02000222.1 GCF_002879535.1 Mesorhizobium intechi | reverse complement strand
AAGGTTGGGAAATGTAGCAAAAATGGCACAAAATGGGTTGGCTGCGGCTTCGGCCAAACGCCGCCTGGCATGGCAAAGTCCGGACGCACATACGGCTCAATGCCGGCAGACTCGTAAGAGCTTGCATGGGCCGAAGGCAGCCGTGGAAATCTGGCGACGTTCGACCAAGATCATGCGACCACGGCATGAACGGCGATACTGAATTGAGGGCGGCCCGAATGAACCGCCAAGCACGACAATAGTGGCGCCCTTGCGTTAAGCCTCGCGCAATCTCTGCAATCTATGCTGATGCCAGATTGTAGAGGTTAAAATGAAGCGCAGGCCGATCCTACTCTTCGCTTTTCCGGCTTTCATCCTGATGGTTTTGGCCTGCGAGCGAATGGCGACCATGCTGCTCGGGAGCTATCCCGCCAGCCCCGCAATGTGGAGGATCTGGCTTGAACTGCGCCCCTTGTCGGCGATGTTCTGGCAACAGGTCGACCTGTATCTCCACGGTTCGATGGTTCTGGATGCCCTCATCCTGATTGCCGCGGCGCTGGTGTTCTGGAGCGCTTGCCGCATGAGACCAGCGGCTGCTTTCTTCCTCGCCAACCACGTCGCCCTGCTTTTTGCCGGACTGATGATCGCTTCCGGCAGTCGTTCGGAGACGGCGAGCACGGTCGCTGCGTTTCCGATGCCCAACGGCCTGCAATTCGCCCTGAAGATCGATTTTACCTGGCAGAACAGCGTGGTGCTTGTCCTGGGCTTCGCCGCCTGCGCGTACTGTCACGTCGCGTTCCTGCGCGAGACGCGACAGCGCGGCGAGTCTCTTGCCCTGCGTCTCATGACTTTGGGACGGGACCTCTAGGTTCGGCTCCGTCCGGCTTCACCGGAACCCCGATATGCCTCAATTGATCTTGCGATAATAGACCTTGCCGTCCGGCGTTTCCGTTCGCTGGTAGGCGGGGTTCGGGCCAGGGGGCGCTGCATTTTTCCGCTTGAGTGGCCGTGGCGTCTCGGCGGCCGAGGGTTCGGCCGCGACTTCGCTGTTGCCGGAAGATGCATCCGCCAGGGTGCTGGTGACGACGACGGGTTCCGCCGCGCTGGTGCTGCTGTCCTCGCGCGCCGAGGGCGGGTTTTGTTCCAGCCGGGCTATGTTGCCGTTGATCTGGTTGAAATTCCCCTGCAGTTGGCTGTCCAGCCGTTCAAATCGGTTTTGAAACCCGTTGTTGACCGTGTCGAGCCGGGCGACGATCCGCTGCTCGAACGCACCGAGTTCCTCGAGACGTCCCTCGACGGTGCGCAGGTCGTTGATGCCTCGATAGAGGTAGACGGCGGCGGTTGCGTTCAGCACGGCAAACAGGGTCAATCCGACGCCGACAACGACCGCCAGCCGAGACCGGCTCGCATCCTTGCCGAGCAGTTGCGGTTCAATCGGCTCGGCCGAGACAGTCGGTACATGCGGGTCGCTGATCGTCGTCATTGAACCACCACCTTGGTGCCAACTGGCACGCGCTTGAAAAGATCGATCACGTCCGTGTTGGTAAGGCGAAAGCAGCCCGACGTGCCATCGAATCCCACGCCCGAGGGATCGTTGGTGCCATGGATGCGGTAGAGCGTGTCATGTCCGTCCCGCAGCAGATACAGCGCCCGCGCGCCCAAGGGGTTATAGGGACCCGAAGGCACCAGCTCCGGGAGTTCCGGTTGGCGGGCGCGCATTTCCCGGGGCGGGCGCCACTGCGGCCATTCCGTCTTGGCGCCGACTTTCACCACCCCGGTCCAGCCAAATCCGTCACGCCCGACGCTGATCTGGTAGCGCAATGCCTGGCCCTGGCGGGTTACCAGGTAAAGCGCCTTCTCGCTCTTGCGGATGATGATCGTTCCCGGCTGTTCGGTGGTCGCGAAGGCAACCGCCTTGCGCAGGCTGGGTCCCATCGCCGGCAGAGGCGGCCGGTCCGAAAGCCCCGACCGCGCCTCGGCGAAGCCTTGGGCCGACATCGCCAGCAGCAGGCCGAGCACGCAGGTGCCGGCCAGCCTTGGGACGAGGCCTTCTCTACCGGGCAGCGTCATCGAGCCGCTCTTTGAACATCTTCTTCAGATCCTTGTTGAAGCGCGCCCTGCCGTCCACTTCCGAGGGCAGGATCGCCCGGTTCAAGGCATCGGTCAGGAGAGCGTTGTCCAGTGCGACCGATTTGATATGCGGAGCCTTGAAGATCTTCTCGAGCTCGCTGCGCGAAAAATGGTTCCCAAACCATTTGCGCTTGTGCTTGTTGGCGACGAGCGTGATGCTGACCGCATTGCCGCGCAGTTCGCGGATCTTCTTGTAGAGCCGCTTGCCCTGCCGCAGTGAAGCGACGTTGAGTTCGAAGACGATGAAGATCTCGTCGCTGGTTGACAGCACCGAATTGTGCCAGGGCGTTTCGATATTGGGCAAGTCGATAACGATGTCATCGAAGCGATAGGCGACGAGGTCCAGAAGCCGGAAGACGAAATCGCTGCCGTGCGGCTCGAAGGGCAGTTGCGGCCTCTCGAACGCATAGAGGGTGAGACCGGACGGGCGCGTGAGCTTGATGACATCCATCAGCTCGACATCGAGCCGTTCCGGCTGGCTGATGATGCCCGCGAGATCGAACTGGTTGAACAGATTGAGATAGGCGCCGCAATTGGCGCTCTGGAAATCGAGATCGACCAGGCAGGTCGAGGCCGCGCGCTCCGCCGATTTCGAGGCGAGGAATTCGGCCGCCGACAAAGCGAGCGTCGTGGCACCGGCCCCACCGCTGGCGCTGATGAAGGTGATGATCCGGCTTTTCGTGCCCTGGCTGCCGGTATCGTGGAAGGTCACGGCGTTGAGCAGTTCCTTGCCGTCGAGCGGCTTGTGCAGCCAATCCGAGGCGTTCATGCGCACCAGCACGCGCGTCTGTTCCGACGTCAGCTCATCGGAAACCGCGATCAGCGGCACGGTCGCCCATAGCGCGCGCGCCTCGACGATGCCGGGCTTGCCCAGCAGGTCGCCACCGCCGAGATCGAGGATGACGATGCCGGGACGCGTATCGGCGGGCGGGCCTTTGAGAAAATCATCCGTCTCGGAAACCCTGACGTCGTAGATCGCCAGCGCATCGAGCCGCGTCGCCACATCGCGCTTGAAGTTCGGATCCGACGAAAACAGCGCCACCTGCTTTCGCTTTGTCGGTGTAACCTTGGTGTTGATGGCGTTCATGGCCAGGTGCTCTTCAGATCTTCGCCCGTGACCGTGCTCAGCATGGAGGGCATGTTGATGTTGGCGAAACCCATCAGTCCCTGCAGGAAGAAGAACTGGAAGGTTCTGTTCTGCAGGCTGACGGTGACTGTCGGCACCGGACCGCTTAGCCGGGTCTGATAGCCAAGGCCGGTGGCCGAGTAAGTGACCACGACGTTGCTGCGCAGCAAGCCCGGGAAGAAGTGGCACATGCCCGGCCGCTGGTTTGCGGCCAGGTTGGGGCAGGCGTCATCATTGGTGTTTGCGGTGTCGCCACGGAAGATGCGACTGAAATTGGCGGCGCTGAAGCCGCCGCCGTTGCTGCAGCCGCCCGTGCCTGCGGTGTAGGTGCAGACGAAGGGACCATAGGCGCCGGCGGCAACCGGGGCGCCGGGAGACGAGATCGGACCCGCGGTCGCCAGGTTGGTTGCCACCGCATCCGATATCGACGCCAGCCGGCCGCCGACCTGCACCGCCTTGGTGGCCGCGTTCCATTGATAGAACGCATAGCCGAAATCGACGAAGCCCAGGACAAGCGAGAACAGCAGCGTCGATACGATGGTCATTTCCACCATCGCCGCGCCGTCTTCCGATTTTGCGAAACGCTGGATCATGATCAGAACCGGATCAACCGCTCGTCGTGGGAGCCCTGAAGCGTTATCGGCCCGATGCCTATGAACGCCAGCATTCCGACACCGGTGTATGGGTAGGTACCGGACGCGCGGACGGTGCAGACTTGTGCGGTGGTGGCGCGATATTGGGTAACGCCGCCCACTACGGTATCCTGGCAGGAGTTGTTGGTGGTCACGGTGACATTGGAGGTCTGCCAGCCGCTGACGCGCGGAGTATCGGTCACGACGCCGTTGACAACGGTTACGGATGGCTTGCCGTAGACAGCGATGTTCGCGGCAATGGCGGTACAGTCGATCGCCGCGAGCCCGGAGTCGGTATACAACTGACTGTTGCAGCGCGCGGCATAGCGAGCGGCGTCCGTAAGCCCTGCCTCCATCAGCAGCTTGTCATGGATCAGATTGCCGAACTCGAACACCCCGGCAGACAGGACAAGCATCAGCGGCGTGATTATTGTCATCTCGACAATCACCGCGCCGCGTTGATCGCGCCGAAATCGATCGAAATATCGGGACAGCATCTTGAACATCGCGGTCACCGGTAGAGCTGCGCTTCGTCGCGCAGATAGTTGTCGAGCGTACCGTTGCCGCCCTTGCCGGTGATGTCGACCAGTTCGACATAGATATTCTTCCCGTCTTTGATCGACTCGGTGATGAAGAAACTGCCGAACCTCCTGACCGGGATGCCTGTCTGGCGGCCGCTGAAATTCGTACCCGAAGCCTGAAGCGCATTGCAGTCCAGGATTGCGCCATAGAGCAACCGGCGATCAGGCGTCGAGATCGGGGTGCCGGCTGCCGCAGGCGGGACCCCAGTTTCGCCACCGACGGCAGCGTCCTGATAGATGTTGTTGTCGATCTCGTAGCGATAGACCTCGTAACGTGTCGGGAGATTGGCGCCGGTTCCTGATAGCGCTGCTGGCACGGCACGTGTCGGGTGATTGGCAGCCCAGTAGCGCGCGAAATTCCAGTCACCGTCGCCCATGCGGCCGCCCATCATGGTGCAGTTGCCGGCGATCTGGCACGAGTCACGCTCAAGTCCGACACCCTTCGTCGGGTCTGTTTCGTAGTCGACCTTGTTGCTCTTGACGAACTGGCTGCCGTTCTTGGCGCCCTTGCGGACATTGACCGCAGGTCCGTCCGAATAATTGGACGAGTCGATGCCGAAGCGCGAGTTGATACCGTTCTCGACAGGGCCGGCATTCTGTCCGGGCTCGGTGTCGACGCCGTCGCGCGAATAACAATTCTGCGGCTTGGAGTCGGCGAGCATCTTTTCGAGCTGATTGGCGCCATTGCCAAATGGTGAAGCCAGGAAAGCGAAGTTGCCGGGAAAGTAAGATCCGTCGCCGCGCAGGACGATCTGGCGCCGACGGTATTGCCTCGTTTGTGCCGCCTGTTCCAGCGTGACGCCACCGGTGATGGACGTGTCCTCATACGGGTTGCACATGAAGACTGGCGTGTAATCGCAGACGCCCGACGTGAACCCGGCAGTCGCCTGGGCTGCGACGTTGAAGCTGTTATTGGCCGAATTGCCCGTCAGAAACGACGCGGGGAATATTGCGGCGAAACCGGTCGGCGCCACCTTCACTTCAATGAACGCCGTTTCGTCTTCGCCGATGGATTGCGTTGCATTGGCATAGTTTGCGCTGGTGACCGGAGTCCCGTCTGATGCGGGCAAGGTCTTCAGGAAACACCACGAAATGTTGCCGGCGCTGTTGCATCGTGCGGTGCCGCCCGGTTGCCCGGACGTCAAGGTGAACCGGCCATTGGCGCCAACGGTGGAGAATGCGGCCTGGTTGGTAACAAGTGTCGCCATGGCACGTTCGGCTCTGGCCCATGAACCGGGCAAGCCGTCAAGCTCGGCGGCTCCGGCCAGCGCAAAGGCATCCGCCGCCTTTTGCAAATCGTTGTGAAGGTTGTTGGCCCGGCTCATGTCGATCGCCAGCAAGGAGAAGCCGATGATCGCCGGCAGCGTGACGCTGACGAGGATCAGCGCTATTCCCCTCTGATCGTGCCAGAACGCGCGAATGGTCCGCAGCATGGCGTTACTCTTTTGCTCCCCTGACGCCAGGCTCCTCGTATGGCCCGGCGCACTGAAACCGCATCCTTCCGTTCCAGTTTACTGCGTCGTCGTCACACCCGACCCCGCGCCGCCGACATTGAC
>NZ_PNOT02000305.1 GCF_002879535.1 Mesorhizobium intechi | reverse complement strand
GGCTTCACCCATTCCAGCCCGGTCGCCACCCACCAGGCGAGGCCAAGCCCGACAAAGACGGCCACCGCGATCATCAGGAAACGCGACCTGGCGATGGGCGCGCCGATCCCGGAGGACCGGCGGCGCCCGGCCTGTTTCGCGGCCGCCTTTGGCGCGGAGCGCGCCGGGCCGGTTTTCGCGGGGGGATCCGCTGACATCTGCGCTACCACCGCGATCCGGCCTCTATCATTGCGCCGCCTTGACGAAGGACGGATCGATCATCTGTTCCGGCGTCACGTCGGCCTGCAGCAGTTTGGCGTTCTTGGCGGCCGCTTCGACGTCGGCGAATGTCTTGGTGGTGAAATCGCCGGTCAGCGCCGTCTTGTTTTCGGCAAGGGAATAGTAGCGCACGCCGTCGAAAGCGGTGTTGAGGTCCTTGACGTCGGAACCGACCGCCTTGGCGATGATGGCGCGGCCGCCGGGTGTGTCTGCATTGTAATCCTTGAGTGCGGCGTCCCAGCTCTTGATCATGGCCAGCACCTGGCCGGGCCGCGACTTGATGACCTCGTCGCGCACCACCAGCACGTCGCTGATCAGGCCGGGATCCTCGCCGGCGGAAAACAGCAGCTTGACGTCCTTGTTCTGCGCCATGGCGACCGTGAGGTAGGGCTCGTAGGTGACCGCCACCGGTACGCGGCCGGCGATCAACGCGCCGCCGGCGTCGGAGGCAGGCATCGGAACCGGCTGGACGTCGGCGATCGACATGCCATTCTTGGCGAGCGCGTATTTGAGCAGGATGTCGCTGGTCGTGCCTTCCTCGAAGGCAACCTGCTTGCCCTTGAGGTCGGCGATGGAGGTGACGTCCTTGCCGGCGATGATGGCGTCGGCCGTCATCGAGACGTCGAGCAGCAGCACGATCTTCACCGGCAGGCCGGCGGCCACCATGCCCATCGCCGTGTGGGTCGCGATGTTGGCGGCGTCGAGCTGGCCGCTGGCCAAGGCGGCGTTTATGTCCTTGTCCTCGGCGAAATTGACGATCTGGACGTCCGACAGGCCGTTCGTCTTGAACAGGCCCTTGGCGTCGGCGACGTGCCACTGGCCGTAGCCGAGCCAGGGCTCGATGCCGATCTTGAACGGTCCTGCCTCCGGCGTCGCGGGAATGGCCGTATCGGCCGCGTGGGCGACCGGCGTGGCGGCGAGCCCGATGGCGGCGGCCACCATGAGCGCGCGAAATTGTCCTGCTAGGTTACGCATCATCTCGAGTTCCCCTTGATGATCAGACCGCTTTTTTCCCAGGCATTCGGTCTGGTGAGACTGCGGGTTTCTGCTCTTGCGGCACTGTGCCTCGGCGTCTTGCCCACCACTTCGTGGTGAAGTGCAGGGATATTTCAGCGTCAGCGGGAGCGGATGTCAAGGCTAAAATACATACATGCATATACAAGTTGACGTGGCTCAATCTCCCCATGAATCAGGTGCATCCGCCGGCGCTTCCAGGATCGATCAAGTCGAGGAAATCGGTCACCCGGTCGGCTCCGCCGTCGGGGTCGCTGCCGACCATGACCGCGACTGAAAAGGCGATGAGGGAAGAGACCGGCGTGTGGCCGCGCGCACCGGCGCGCAGGTTCATGACCAGGGTTGGCGACAGGAAAAGCCCTGAGCGAAGGACCGCCCGCCAATCCGCCGGCAGCATGCCGCGCCGCTTGAGCTCGAGCAGCAGGGGTCGCCACAAAGCGGTGGCCTTGACCTCCAGCAGGTCGCGGCGAATCGGGCTCAAATCCCAGTCCGTGTCGACATGGAGCAGATTTCCATCCAGCCGCGCCCTTGCGCGAAAGGTCTCCGTCGCGATGGCCGGATCGTAGAGCCAGAACGGATGGGCGAAGATGTTGTGGAAGGTTGCCTTCACCTCGGCCAGCAGTGTGGGGATATGCGAGCCGGCAAAGGCAGGATCGAAAAAGGACAGTTCCGCCCTCCCCGCTTCTTCCGTGTACCAGACATTGGCATTGTGGGCGTCGCCATGCGCGACCACACCGCCGGCATCGGCCAGCCTGTCCGGCTGCAAGCGCGCCGCGGCAGCGTCGAAAAGTTCGCCGATGCTGCTGGTGTAAAGCTGGCCGTTGATGACGAATTTCAGCCGGGAAAACCGATCCCAGCCAAGTTCCATGCCGGGAAAGACAAACGGCTTGCCAATATAGAAATCCGCCAGGCGGCCGCCCGGCGATAAACGCGTGTCGGCGTCGATCAGCCTTTCATGGAACAGCCGGTGGATCGGCTCGGCCGAGACCTCTGCGACCGTCACCGGATGCAGCGTCTCGAGATAGACCTCGAGCAGCCTGGCGGACAGATCGCGCTCGGCGAGAGCCGCCTCGCGCCGTTTGCCGGCATCGTCCTCGGCATCCAGCGCAAACAGGACATCCGAGAATCTCGGATCCGTGCGGCGGCGATAGACAAGGATCTGCTCACCGGGCTGGGCGGACATATGGACGGGCTGGTCGACCGGCAGACCGGCACGCGACAGGATCTCGGCCCGGTAGTATTCGCCGGTCATGCCCTCCTCGCGTTCCTCCTGGTGGAACTTGAAGAAGTAGGCCTGGCCCTCGCTATCGAAGAATCCGTTCAACGAATTGAGGCTGTATTTGTCGACATTGATGCGGACGTTGCTGGGGGTCAGGGCGAACAGATCGCCCAGCAAGGCCGCCAGCGCGTGTTGCGCCTCGCCCTCATCGTGCTGCGCGAGCGCGCGGATCCGCGCCGTGCGGCTATGCATCATCGGTCGTCCCTCCCAGCCGATCCGTCCGCAAGCGCGAAACCAGTCTTATCAGTACATGTACATACATCTGCATTGAACGTTCCATGATTTGTATTGGCTTTGGCGTCAGTTGGCCTTGGAGGGGGAATAGCGGCTGCCAAGCGAATAGCGGCTGCCGGCATAAGTCAGCTTGCTGATGGTGGCGACGATCGCGCCCGTCCATGTGCGGCGGTGCAGAAACAGGCAGCAGCTGCCGACATCGATGTTGAGATGCCGCGCCGTCTCGGCGTCGGCCGGGATCGCCGAGATGATGTGCTCGACCTCGGTCACCGGGGTCTTCTGCATGAGGTAGTCGTAGGTCGCGGTCTTCGAAAAGTCCTGCTTGTCGTAGTCGGGGATCAGGCTCGGATTGACGAAGCGCTCCTCCAGCTGCACCGGCAAATCGTTCTCGAAATTGACGACGACCGAGTGATAGATCGCGACGCGCTTCGGGAACTCGAAGGACAAAGCGAGCTCCTTCGTCGGCATGATGGTTTCCAGCATGAGGACTTCGGAGCGATGCCTGTTGCCGCGCCCGACGATCTCGGCCGCAATGTTGTTGATCTCGATCAGCGTCGATTGCGGACGGGGCGGCGCGATGAAGGTGCCGACACCTTGCAGCCGGATCAGGAACCCCGCCGCGGTCAGCTCCCGCAAGGCCCGATGGACTGTCATGCGCGAGACACCAAGCGAAGCCACCAGCTCATTCTCGGACGGCAGCTTGCGGTCCTTGCCCCACCGGCCCGTTCCGATGTTGGTCAGGATGTAGTCCTTCACCTTCTCGTAAAGGGGGCTCGCCGTATCGGGCAACTCGATCATTTCAAAATCCTTTCCGGCAATTTATCGGAAATCACGCCGGCTCAACAGGTTGTGGCATGCGGATGATTGTTTTCAAGCCCTCGCTTTGCCCCGTCAACAGCCGCTCATAAGTGGCCGGAATATCGTCGAGACCGATCTCGCGATCGATCAGGGCGAGCAGCGGTCCGCTCAACTCACCCAGCATCCGCACGGCGTCGGGCAACTCGTCGGCGAAGGCATGGCACCCCAGAAGCGCGATCTCGCGTTCGACCAAAAGGTTGGGGTCGATGTCGAGACGGCCATGGAAGATGCCTACCATCGCCACCGCGCTGCCTGAATCGATAACGCCGAGCAACTGGTTGAACGCCGCGATGCTGCCGGTCGCCTCGACGGCCGCCAGCAGCGGAGCGTTGGCGGTCGCGGCGGCAATGGCATCGCGGTCAAGCTCGACGCTTGTCGCACCGGTCACCCGCGCCACGCGGGCGCAGCGCGCCTGGTTGCGGTCGGCGACAAGCACCTTGCCGGCCGCGCTTCGAGACAGCAGCAGCGCGGCGAGACCGCCGATCGGCCCGCAGCCGACGACAAGCACCGAGCCTGGCGTCTTTGGCAAACGCCGTACCGCGTGCAGCGCCACCGCGAGCGGCTCGGCCATCGCGGCAACCCGGTCGTCCAGCGCCGCGTCGACGACATGCAGCAAGCGTGCGGGCAACACCGCCTGTTCGGCGAAACCGCCGTCGCAGACTTCGCCGACAAAGCCCAGCGAAGCGCAGAGATGGCGCCTGCCGGCACGGCATTGCGCGCATTCCCCGCACCAGAAGCGGGAATCGGCAACCACCCTGTCGCCGATGGCGACGGTGTCGACGCCCTCGCCGAGCGCGGTCACCGTGCCGGTCAGCTCATGGCCGGCCGTCGAGGGCGAGCGGCTTATCCATTGGCCGGTGCGGAAATTGTGCAGATCCGAACCGCAGATGCCGGCGGCGTCGACCCTGAGCTTCACCCAGCCGGCATCCGGGAAGCCGGGTTCGGCGATGTCCTCCACCCGCAGATCGCCCTGCCCATAAAGCCGTGCCGCCTTCATCGCGATGGTCTCCGTTCAGCCGGCGAGGTAGCGGTCACGGATTTCCGAGACCGAGTTTTCGTGCGAGCTGAAGCCCTCGTAGCGGGCAAGCCTGCGCGCATGCTTCGCCAATTCCGGATAGGCGGCGGAGGTGACGTAGCCGACAGACGAGCGCTTGACGAAATCGGCCACCGAGAGCGGCCCATAGGTGCGTGCCCAGCGGCTGGTCGGCAGCACGGCATTAGGCCCAAGGACGAAGTTGGCAAGGGTCACCGGCGTGTGCGGGCCCATGAGGATTTCGGCTGCCTCGGTGATGTGTCCGAGATGCGCGAACGGCTCCTTCGACAGGATTTCCAGATGTTCAGGCGCATAGTCGTTGATGAAGCGGTAGCTGTCTTCCAGCGACGCGGTCAGCACGACGCCGCCGCGCTTGCCCGTCAGCACCGCGCGCGAGAATTCCACGCGCTGATCGGTCATCCGCGACCAGTGCTGCGGCAGTGCGGCAAGCGCGGCCTCGGCGACCGTGCGGCTGTGCGTCACCAGATAGGCCGAAGAATCCGGCCCGTGCTCGGCCTCGATCAGCAGATCGAGCGCGGCAAGGCCGCCGTCGACGCTGTCATCGGCAAAGATGATGGCTTCCGACGGGCCGGCCGGAAGCCCGGTGTCGATGACCGAGGAGAGGACGCTCTTCGCCGCCACCACCCATGGGCTGCCGGGGCCGACGATCTTGAGCGCGGGCTTCACCGTCTCGGTGCCGTAGGCGACGGCGGCGACGGCATGGGCGCCGCCGCATTTGTAGACGGTGCGCACGCCGGCGAGGCGAGCCGCGACCAGGGTCGCCGCATCCACCGAACCATCCGATGTCGGTGGCGTCACGATGGCGATTTGGGGCACGCCGGCGATGACCGCCGGAACCGATGTCATCATCGTCACCGACGGAAAGGCGCCCTTGCCGCGCGGCACGTAGAGGGCGACAGAGGCGATCGGCGTATAGCGGTCGCCGGCATAGGCGCCCGGCCGGATCTCCTTGAGCCACATCGTTTCCGGCTTCTGCTCCTCATGGAAACGCCTGATGTTGTCGATGCCGAAGCCGATGCTTTCCACGACATCCTTTTCGACCTTGTCGAAGGCCACGTCGAACTCGGCTTCCGACACCTGCAGTCCGCCTTCGACGACATTGGCCTTGTCGAGCTCCCTGGCGAACCGGATGAGGGCGGCGTCGCCCTCATCCTTCACGGCCTGGATGATCGGGCGGACTTTTTCGACGAAGACCGACAGATCGGCCTCGGCGCGCTGCAGCAGGCTGGCCCGCTGGGTGGCGTCGAGCGATGACAGATCGTGTAAGCTGATGTCGGACATGGATATTCCTCTTTGTTGGACGCAACGTGCTGGCCGGTTACATTGCGCAAGACGTTGATTTCGAACCTTTAGCGCGCCGCCTCAAATCGATGCCAGGAGGCCGCCATCCACCGGAATGGACTGGCCGGTTATGTAGGCCGCCGCGTCAGAGGCAAGGAAGACGGCAACGCCGTGCAGGTCGCCGAGATCGCCGAAACGCTGCTGCGGGATCTTGGCGAGCATGGACTGCTGCCATGCCTCGTTGCTGTAGAACACATCGGTCATCGCCGTCCGGAAGTAGCCCGGGGCGATGGCGTTGACCCGGATGCCGAGACCCGCCCACTCCGCCGCCAGCGCCCTCGTCATGCCGAGCAGGCCCGACTTCGACGAGCC
>NZ_PNOT02000333.1 GCF_002879535.1 Mesorhizobium intechi | reverse complement strand
GAAGAATCTCGACTGTGGGCAAGCGCCTCGGTCTTTTGATGGCGGCTACGATGCTGGCCTGCGCAAATGCGAGTGCGCTTACGCTCAAGGAAGCGATGGCGGTCGCCGTCGAATCCAATCCAGAAATCGGCCAAGCCATCGAAAATCGCGAAGCAATCGAGTTCGAGCTGCGTCAGGCCAAGGGGCTCTATCTTCCCAGCGTCGACGTGGAAGCGTCGGCCGGGGCGCGACGTCTCGACAATTCCTCCCGACGCGCGCTTTCGATAGCGAACGACGCGCTTTATCCGGCGGAAACCGATCTGACGGTATCGCAAACGGTCTATGACAGCGGCGCAAGGCGTGCTGAATTGAACCGCCAGGCCTCGCGCGTTGACGGCGCGTCGTTTCGTGTTCTGGAACGGTCTGAATTCATCGGGCTATCGGTTGTCCAGGACTACCTCGAATACATGCTTCAGGCCTCGATCGTGGCAGAGGCCAAGAAGAACCTGGGCTTCCATCAAGCAATGCTCCACGACATCCAGGAAGGCATCGCTGGCGGCGGGTTGAACGAGGCCGACCGGCAACAGGCCGAAGAGCGCCTGTTCGCGGCCAAGGCTCGCATGCAGGAAGCCTCGGAGGAGTTGGAGGCTTCGCGGATCCGGTTCTTCAAGACCGTCGGGAAGCCGTTGACCAATGCATCGAGGCCGGCCGATGTTTCCGGCGCGCTGCCAAGGTCGCTGGACGATGCGATTGGCCTTGCGCGGGAAAGCAATCCGCGCGTCCATATGGCCAACAGCGATATCGCCGCCGCGGCCTCGCTGGTGGACGCGGCTCGCGCGAAATACGGCCCCTCGATCGTCGCCGAAGGCGTCGCCCGGGCTGGGTATGACATCGACGGTGACAATGGCGACACATCCGACCTGCAGGCACGGCTGGTGCTGCGGTGGAACCTGTATCGGGGCGGCATCGACAAGGCCAATGAGCAGGAGCAGATCCGTCGCACCAGCGAGCAGCGGCTTGCGCAGCACCAGGTGCTGCGGGAAATCGAGGAAGCCGTTCGCACCTCGTGGGATCGCCGCTTCCGGCAAGCCGACCTGGCAAAGACGCTGAAGCTGCAGGCCGCTTCAAACGAGAAGCTGGTCGCGTCCTATCGCGAGCAGTTCAAGGTCGGGCAGCGCTCACTGCTCGATGTGCTGGATGCGCAGAATACGCGTTTCAACACGGCGACACTGGCCGACACCGCATCCTACGCCTCTCTCTTTGCCCAATACCGGCTTCTCGCGGCCACCGGGCAGTTGCTGAAAACGATGGACATCCGCCCGCCAAAGCAGGCAGCGGCCTATGCACGGACCGAGTTCGGGGCACCGGAAACCGCCGACACGGAGACCTATGCGCGGACGCCGTCGGAACAGAGGAACGACCTTCCATTCGATATCCTGGCACCGGTCAGGAAGAAGTAAGCGGATGCAGGGACCGATCGAGAGTCCCTAAAGGGCGGATCGTGAATCAGCAACCCAACATCCTGTCCCCGAAGGAGGCGTTCAAGGCCTGCTTCTCGGCCATTGCCGGGTATCTCGGCAGGCCGAGCGCGCAAACCGTGCTGTTCGCCGGCGTGCCGCTGTCGGACACAGCTATCGACATCGAAGCCATCCGGCATATTGCCGAGCGCATCGGCCTCGAAATCACCGAATTCAGCCATCGCGAGTTTCTTCGGGGACGCATCGACCTCCCCGCCATCGTGTTTCGGGTCAGTCAATTGCCGGTTGCCCTGCTGGCCGAAACCGAGGACGGCGCATTCACAACCGCTCCTCAGGAGGACGGCCGCTTAACCATCACGAAATCCGAATTGGCCGCCAGCTACATCAGTGGCGGCGTTTCCTTCTCGATAACATACGCCAACACTGCCGAAGGGATGAACGTCGGTTCGGCGCCTAAGATCGAGCGGCGACATTGGCTGACGGGAACGATGGGCCCGTTCTGGCGCACCTATTCGAAGGTTATCCTGGCGGCAATCTTCATCAACATGCTGGCCATCGCCTCGCCGATCTTCACCATGAACGTCTATGACAGGATCTTGCCGAACAAGGCGATATCGACGCTGTGGGTGCTGTCGATCGGCATCGGCACGGTCATCCTGTTCGACCTGCTTCTGAAAACCGCGAGGGCGTCCCTCATCGATTATGCCGGGCGCAAGGCGGACCTGCGCATTTCCTATCTGCTGTTTGAGAAAGTGCTGAACTCGTCCCTGTCGGCACGGCCAGGGTCGACGGGCGAATATGCAAATCGGGTGACGCAGTATGAATTCGTGCGCGAGTTCTTCACGTCGAACACCATCAGCGTGTTCATCGACACCGCCTTCGTGTTCGTCTTTCTCCTGGTCATCTATGCGATCGGCGGATGGTTGGTCATCATACCGGCGCTGGCCTTCGTTGCTTCCGTGATCGTCGGGCTGATCACGCAACGGCGCATAGGCAAGCGTGTCGCGGCCTCCATGAACGAGGCTTCGCAACGGCAGGCCCTGCTGGTCGAATCCATCTCCACGCTGGAGACGATCAAATCGCTGCGCGCCGAGGCGTATCTGTTGCGAAAATGGGGAGAGCATTCCAAGAACGCGTCCAACACATCCGAGAAGATCAAGCAGCTTTCGGCGGCGGCCGGCAACATAACGCAGGCCATCCAGCAGATGGTCACCGTCGCCCTGATCGTCGCCGGCGCCTACGCCTTTTCGGAAGGACACGTCTCCACCGGAGCCATTATCGGCACCGTGATGCTGGCCGGCCGGGCGGTGTCTCCACTCGGCCAGATCGCCATCACCTTGTCCAGGCTTCGCCAGGCCATGCTCTCCTTGCGCATGGTGAACTCGATCATGGCGCAGCCGGAGGATCGCCCGGATACGGTGGGCTTCGTCAACCGGCCCATTCGCAACGGCGCCATGGTGTTCAGGAATGTCGGCTTTGTCTATCCGGGCTCCGAGAACGAGGTCCTGACCGGCCTGAATTTCTTGGTGAAGCCAGGTGAGCGCATAGGCATCATCGGCCGCATAGGCTCGGGAAAGACAACGATGGGCAGGCTGATCGGCAGGCTCTTCCTGCCGACGTCGGGCGAGCTGCTGCTGGACGGCATCGACATCCGCCAATACCACCCCTCGGAGGTTCGCGCCGCGGTCGGGATCGTCGCGCAGGCCAACGATCTGTTTTCGGGCACCATCAAGGAAAACCTCCTGATGGCATGTCCGGAGGCGACCGACGAGCAGATCGTCGAAGCGGCAAAGGCTGCCGGCGTCGACGATTTCGTCTCCCGTCACCCGCGTGGCTACGACATGAATGTCGGCGAGCGTGGCACCAATCTCTCGGGCGGCCAGAGGCAGACGATGGCGATCGCGCGCCTGTTGCTTACCAGACCGAAAATCGTCTTCCTGGACGAGCCGTCGGGTTCGATGGACCTGGCTTCCGAGCGGCAGTTGATCAAGCAGCTCAAAGTGGCTTTCGACCGGAACACGACGCTTATCGTTTCAACGCATCGCTTCAGCATGCTCGAACTGGCCGACCGTCTTATCGTCATCGAGCAAGGCAGGATCGTTGCCGACGGACCAAAGGACCAAGTGATACAGGCGCTGCAGAAACAAGCACCTGAGAAACAGACTTATTGAACGCATTCAATGCGTTGGGGTTGAAGGACATGCTTGCAAGGGAAGACCGGCCGCCGCTTTTCGCGTCGGCGTCCTTGTTCATCATCGGCGCGCTCTTTGTGAGTTCGGTCGCCTGGGCATCCTATGCCGAGGTGGATGAAATTGCGCGTGGCGAAGGCAAGATCATACCGGCTTCCAAGACCCAGATCATCCAGGCCAGCGAGCCGGGCGTCGTCCAGGAAATCGCAGTGACAATCGGGCAGGTCGTCAAGAAGAACGACCTCATCATCCGCCTCGACAATACGTTCAACACCTCCAGTCTCGGCGAACAGCAGGCCAAGGCGCGGGCGCTTCAGACACGCATCGCGCGGCTCAAATTTGAACAGGCCGGCAATCTCGAAGGTCCGTTTCCGTGTCCATCCGAGATCCAGAAGGTGGCGCCGGAAATCTGCGACAACGAGCAGAAGCTGCTCGGCGCCCGCCGCGACAACTTCCAGGTCAAGCTCTCGGTTCTCAAGTCGCGCCTCGATCAGCGCGAGAAGGAGCTGGACGAAGCGACCGCCAATGCCGATCGCCTGACGAAGAATCTGGCGGTCAGCGACCAGGAGTCAAAGCTGGTCGAAGGGATGGTCAAGAAAGGCCTGATGGCGCGAACCGAGCAGCTGCGCGTCGAACGCGAGCAAGCCGAACTCAACGGTCAGCTGACGCTCGCGGGAGAAACCATCAAGAAGACCAAGTCGGCCATTACGGAAGCCCGGCTCCAGGTCGACGAACTCGGCCTGCAGTTGCAACAGGAGGCGCTCGGCGATCTGACGCAGGCGCTGGCCGACCTCTCGGTGGTGGACGAGACGATACGCGGCGCCACCGACAAGGTGGCGCGCACCGACATCCGCTCCCCCGTCGACGGCATCGTCAACACGCTTGACATCAACACGGTGGGCGCCTTCGTCCAGCCAGGCGCTGTCGTCGCCGGCATCGTGCCCACCTCCGAGACCCTGCTGGTCGAAGCGCGGGTTTCACCGCGCGATGTCGCCTTCATCCGGCCGGACCAGGACGCGCTGATCAAGATTACCGCCTATGATTTCTCGATCTTCGGCGGCATCGAGGGCAAGGTCTCCAACATCACCGCCGACAGCCTGGTCGACCAGAAGACGGGCGAGCCGTACTACCAGGTGCGCGTCGCAACCGAGAGGTCGACGCTGACGCGGGATGGCAAGACCTATTCGATCATCCCCGGCATGATCTGTTCGGTCGATATCAAGACCGGACGCAAAACCATCCTCACCTATCTGCTGAAGCCGATCAACAAGGCACGCGAGGAGGCAATGAGTGAACGATAGCGTCACCTCTCCCGCCGCCGATCGCGAGCAGCTGCTGCCACCTATGGCGACAGAGGATTTCGGGCTGGAATTCCGGGTTGTCGCGCGCGGCGGCGCGCGACGCGGCATTCGTCTGGAGCGGGCGTTCTGGACCACGCTGAAGCAGATGGCCGAAAGCCGCAAATGCACGATCGGCATGCTGATCGACGAGATCGCCGGAAGCCATGCCCACACAGGAAACCTGACGTCGGCAATCCGGGTGGCCTGCATGCGCGGACTGGCCGACGAAAACCAGACCTTGCGGAGGCTTGCGTCGATCAAGACGATCAGCGCCATTCTTGTCGCCTGCCCGTCACCGGCTTTTGCGCTCTCATCGTCGAAGAAGATCCTGACCTTCAACGCGCCGTTCCAGCAACTGGTCAGACGGCAATTGCCGGTCGCGCCGAGCGAAGATGCGCGCCACGACCTGAAGCTTGCCCTGGATCTCAATGTCGCCGACATATTCGCGCGGCTCGACGCCAACGGCGAAACGCCGGTCGCCACCGGTTTCGTCATCGGCGCGGGCGACCGCCGCTACCGGGGGCAATTGAACGCGGTGCGGGCGCCGGTGCCCGAACCGGAGCTGCTGATGGCCTTCGTATTCGGCGGCTAGCGGATACCGCCCGAAAGTGACCTCAGTTCCGGGAGACGTCATGAGAGCGAAGGCGTGCCTAACCGGGCGCTTCGCTTGGCATGCTACGGCTGCAGGCCCTCGCCAGGTGCGACCGTCGCAAGCCCGCCCTTGATATCGGCGACCTGGGCGGCGCCCGGCCTCGTGCCGTGGATCCACGCGCGGTCGGTGCTGAACGAGTACAACGGCACGTAGTCTGGAAGATCGCTGTCGCGCGAGACGACGTTGCTCAGGCTGTCCAGAATGAAGACGCCGCTGCCGGTGCTGACAGACAGCACGGCGTGAAAGAAACCGCGCTTGCGATCCTGCAGGACGACGAGCGACATGCTCTGCGCCGGAATGCCGGCACGCAGCAGCGCCGCCATCTTGAGAATGGCGAAATCCTCGCAGTCGCCCGCTCGCCGCTCGAGAATTTCGGAAGGCTTGGCCCAATAGTCGAGCTTGCCGTAAACCACGCTGTCCTTCTTGTAGGCGATCGCGTGATTTATGCTCGAGTTGATGAAGGACAGCTTGTCGACAAACCGCTTGTCCTTGGCGGCGTTGACGATCGCGGTGAAGATGCTGTTCTTGCCGTCGCACGCAGTGCCCGCGGAACAGTCGACGATTGCCTTGTAGACCGGCGCCCAACGCGCGGAAACCGGAAAATTGTGCATCGACAGCGCAACCGATCCGAACACGCCGGGAATGATCGCCGCCGTCTGGATGGGATCGATCCCTGCATTGCCTTGCGCCGTCGAAACGCCGGTTTCCCGATCGCTTGTGGCCGGACCGTAGCTGCCGAGAACCATGCCGATCCTGTAGGCCGGGGCCGGCTGCCAAGGCTGCCCCCGCAACAGCGAAATGCCCCCGAGGGCAGGAGGCGTTTCAACGTCTGCAAGCCGCGAATCGACACGATCGGCGCTGGTAGGGGCAGTGCTGGCGAACGATGGATGCGACAGGCCGAAAATGCCGATTGCCAGCAGCAGCGCTTTAAGCCCGGTTGCCCCCTGGGCAGATTTTTGTTTTGTCATAACGTCCACCTTTGACTGCGGACGCTACCAATCTCATCTCAAATTATTGGAAAGGAAGGTGGATAAGTTTCCTGTACTTCGAGCCATCTGTTTTGTGTAAAATTTTATACAAATTTATACTTATGTTTACCAAGCGACCAAAGCCAAGCCCGCCAAACCGACTGCATATCGGCCAGTGTATATCAGGTTATATGTTTCGAGTTTACCACGCACAAAAAATGCCAGAGCTCGCATATCAGAATATATGAAACGGATTGCGGGACTGTTGCAAAGTATAACTGACCCCTGTCTCTTTCCGGGAAATGCCGAAGGGGTTTGGCCATGACAACCAGTAACGATCTGGACACCGTCTCTCATTCCTGGGACGAGCACTCTGAACATAACGGCCTGCAAGCGCAGATCCAGGTCGCGGAGGCGACGCCAAAGGCTGCCCCGGCGGCCGAACCGGTTCCTGTCGATGTCGGGAGCGGCACGCCCGTGAAACCGGAAGCACCCGCACAGGCCAACGCTCCGGCGGCAGCCGCACCGCACGAATATGTGGCCGACGCCAACCATGTGGTTAAGCTTCCGGCCAACGTCTCGATCGACAACATCAAGGTCGATGGCCATAACCTCGTGCTCGAGCAGGCGGACGGTTCGGTGATCGTCATCAAGGACGGCGCCCTCAACGTGCCGACCTTCATCATCGGCGATGTGGAAGTGCCGCGTGTTGCCTTGATCGCGGCATTGGAAGCAAGTCACGTCGACGTCGCCTTCGGCGCCGACGGATCGATATCGGCGGGCCCCGGCGGTTCAACCTCGAGCGCGGGCGGAGACTTCTCGATTCCGCCCGGCGGTATCGGCGATGGGTTCGGCCTGTCGGCGCTGTTGCCGCCGACGGATCTCGCGTTCGGCCAACCGGATCATCGCGAGCTGTTCCCAAGCCTGCTACCCAACTCCACGCCGACGATCCTCGACCTGACCCCTGAGACCAGCGGCGGCGACACCATCGTGTATGAACACGGCCTGACGTCAGTTGCCGACACCAGCGAGATCAACACCGGAACCTTCGCCATTTCGTCCCCCGACGGAATCGGTTCGCTGACCGTAAACGGCCAGGTGATTTCCGGCGCCGCACTTGCCAACAGCGCATCGGTGCCCATCAACATCACCACGCCGCTCGGCAACACGCTGACCATCAACGGCTACGACGCCGCGACCGGCAAGGTGAGCTACAGCTACACGCTGGAGCATAGCGAGCAGCATCCGGCAGGCGCCGACAACAATTCCATCTTCGACAACATGACGGTGACGGTCACCGACACGGACGGCGACGTCTCGGCTCCCGGCACACTGTCGGTTCAGATCGTCGACGACGTGCCGGTTGCGCACAATGCCGATGCCGGCTCGCTAACCGAAGATGGCGCCACGACCACCGTCGGGGGCAACGTCACGACCGACTACAGCAACACATTCGGCGCCGATGGCCCGGCGGCAATAAGCCCGGTGACCTGGGGCACGGTGACCGCCACGCTGGGCGGCAATACGGTCAACCTGGGCGACTACGGCACGCTGACGCAGAACGCCAACGGTACCTGGAACTTCGTGCTGGACAGCAGCAAGCCCGCGACGCAGGCGTTGGCTGACGGCAACACGATCAACGTGTCGTTCGACTACACGCTGACCGACAAGGACAGCGACGCCGACAGCAAGACCATCACGTTCGAGATCAACGGCGCGAACGACAATGCGACCGTCGTCGTCACACCGAGCGATGACGCCAATGCCGGTGGCGCTTCCAACGTTGTGTACGAACATGGCCTGACCTCGGTTGCGGATACCAACGAGACCGATGCCGGCACGTTCAAGGTCATCGCCACCGATGGCATCCAGAGCGTGACCATCGGCACCGAGACCCACACACTGGCTGACTGGCTCGGCAAGACCATCAGCACGGGTGAAGGCACGCTGACGATCACGAGCGTGACACCCGCGGGAGCCGGTACGGAGGCCGCCTTCGCCTACAGCTACACGCTCAACGCCGCGCAGCCCCACCCCGCCGGCGACGGCAACAACACGCTACCCGACAGCGTTGCGGTGGCCGTCGACGGCGTCGGCGGCTCCCATGGCGATGGCACCATCAGCATCCTGATCGTCGACGACGTTCCTGTTGCGCACAATGCCGATGCCGGCTCGCTAACCGAAGATGGCGCCACGACCACCGTCGGGGGCAACGTCACGACCGACTACAGCAACACATTCGGCGCCGATGGCCCGGCGGCAATAAGCCCGGTGACCTGGGGCACGGTGACCGCCACGCTGGGCGGCAATACGGTCAACCTGGGCGACTACGGCACGCTAACGCAGAACGCCAACGGTACCTGGAACTTCGTGCTGGACAGCAGCAAGCCCGCGACGCAGGCGTTGGCTGACGGCAACACGATCAACGTGTCGTTCGACTACACGCTGACCGACAAGGACAGCGACGCCGACAGCAAGACCATCACATTCACAATCAACGGCACCAATGACACACCCACGATCACCGGGGACACCTCGGGCGCGGTCGTCGAGGCCGGCAATGCCGATCCCGGCACCATTGTCGCCGGCACGACCTCGACCGATCCGGGCGCGCTGACGGCCGGCACGCCGACGGTGAGCGGCACGCTGACCGCACACGATCCCGACGCGGGCGCCACGGCCACCTGGAGCGGCAATGCCGCCGGCACATATGGCAGCTTCGCCGTCAACCCGACCACGGGCGTGTGGACCTACAC
>NZ_PNOT02000142.1 GCF_002879535.1 Mesorhizobium intechi | reverse complement strand
CCTTGTGGGAGAGGACCGATGTCGCGATCGTCGGCATCGGCCTGCCGCATGCCATCAACGCCCCCGAGGCGAGCGCCGCCACGCCGAGCGAGCAGGCGCTGGTTCATGCCGCCGGCGACGTGCTTCGCCATTACTTCGATGCCGAAGGCACGCTGATTGCCTGGGAAGGGGAGAGCCGGATGATCGCCATGTCGCCGGCGCAGTTGCGCGCGGTGCCGCTGGTCATTGGTCTTGCCGCGTCGCCGGAAAAGGCCACGGCGATTATTGCCGCCGTTCGCGCTGGTCTCATCAACACATTGGTGACGGATACCAAGACGGCGCAGGCCATCCTCGCGGCGCTCGCATAACGAATAATCCGGGCAGGACGCCGTCACGAAACCAGTTGTGCCGCCGAACGCCGCGGGTGATAGTCGACCGGGGCTCCTCGGAGCAGTCGGATGCCGTACGGTGTGAAAAGGCCGGCACTGCCAACTCGGAAAATCCGAGTTGCAATTTATTTCTGCAAAGTGTTACAAGTTCTGACGCCCGCCGGCAAGGCGAGGCGTGGGACACAGTTTGCCGGACCTCGCGGAGGTTAGGAACGGGGCTGTGGCCAGGTGCGCCGGCGACTGACCGGCCGACATATCGACTGGAGGGCGCTTGGGAGGAGCTGCCCGCGAAAGGCAAACAGGCGTTCCCGGCCGTCGGTATCCGACGGATGACGGCCATACCAATGTCACTTGCAACGGCAGATCTGCCAACAATGAGGAGGATGTCATGAAGAAAATCGTTGCCGCGCTCGCGGCGCTCGCCGTCAGTGCCGCGGTGCTGATTGCGCCCGCGCAGGCGCAGGACAAAAAATACACCATTGCGCTCATTCCCGGCCTGACCACCGACGGCTTCTACATCACCATGCGCAAGGGGGCCCAGGCCGCGGCCGACGCGCTTGGCGTCAACCTGGTCTTCCAGGGTGCGCCGGACTTCAACCCGGTCACCCAGGTGCCGGTGCTCGACGCGGTCATCGCCAAGAAGCCGGATGCGATCCTGATCGCGCCGACCGACAAGGTTCAACTGGTCGAGCCGCTGCGCAAGGCCAATGACGCCGGCATTCCGGTCATCACAGTCGACACTTTCATCGGCAGCGGCGTCTACCAGACCGGCGGCGGCGGTGCCGATTTCCCGCTGTCGTACATCGCGTCGGACAATGTGCTGGGCGGCGAGATCGCGGCGCGGGCTTTGGCCACGTCCATTGGCGACAAGGGCAAGGTCTACGTCTCGAACGTCAAGCCCGGCATCTCGACCACTGACCAGCGAGAAGAAGGCTTCAAGAAGGAGATGGCCAAGCATCCGGGCATCACCGTGCTGGAAACCCAGTTCAATGACGACGACGCCAACAAGGCCGCTTCGCAGCTGCAGGCGGTGTTCGCGCGCAATCCCGACCTGGTCGGTGTCTTCGGCGCCAATCTGTTCTCCGCGCTGGGTGCCGCCAACGGCGTCAAGCAGGCGGGACAGACCGGCACGGTCAAGGTCGTCGCCTTCGATGCGCCGACCAGCATCGTCGACAACATCAACACCGGCCTGGTCGACGTGGCGATCGCCCAGCATCCGGCCGAGATCGGCTATTACGGCGTCGTCTCGGCCTATGCCCACCTGACCGGCCATTCGATCCCGGTCACGATCGGTACCGGCTTCACGATCATGAACAAGTCCAACATCGCGGACCCGAACATCTCGAAGTATCTCTACTCCGAGTAAGTCCAGCACAGCCTGGCTCCTCCGGTCCGCCGCGAGGAGCCAGCACCGGGTCCCTCATCAATCGAGACCTGCTTGAAGGCGCCGCGGAGTATCCATGACCTCGACTTCACCAGCCCAGCCTGCCGAGAAGCACGTCGCCCCCCAGGCCGATCATGGCGATCCGGCCCGAAGCCTGGTCGCACGCATCGCCGAGGGGCGCGCCTGGCTGTTCCTGGCCGGACTGCTCATCTGTTTCGAAATCTGGTCGCGGCTCGCCTTCGGAGCGACCTTCGTCCTCAACCCGTTCAACCTGCAGTCCATTGCCATCTTCGCCGTGGCGCCGCTGCTGCTGGCGACCGGGCAGACCTTCGTCATCATTTCCGGCGGCATCGATCTGTCGCTCGGCTTCATCATGGGGCTTGCCGCCGTCATCGCCGCGCATGCCACCAACATGGCGGGCGCCGCTATTCCCCTGCCGCTGGCCATGCTGGCCGGCATCCTCGCCTCGGTGATCGTTGCCGGCGTGCCGGGCGTCATCAACGGCCTGCTGATCTCGCGGCTCAAGGTTCCGCCATTCATCGGCACGCTCGGCATGTTCGGCGTCGCGCGCGGTGCCGCCTTCCTGCTTGCCGGCGGCACCACCGTGCCGGTGCAGAACTCCTGGTTCGCGCTGCTCGGCAACGGCAAGTTCTACGGCATCCCTTATCTGGTGCTGATCACCGCCATCTTCGTGATCGTCATGCACTATTTGCTCAGCCAGACCCGCTTCGGCCAGCACAATTACGCCATCGGCGCCAATGTGCAGGCGGCGCGGCGGGCCGGCATCGACATCAGGGGTCACATATTGCGGCTCTATGTGCTGTCGGCGATGTGCGCCGGCCTTGGCGGCGCGCTCTATGCCGCGCGCTTCACGGCGGGCGCCGCTCAGGCCGGCGAACCCTTGCTGCTGGACAGCGTCGCGGCGGTGGTGATCGGCGGCGCCAGCCTGTTCGGTGGCTCCGGCACCATCTTCGGCACGGTCGCCGGGGCGCTGGTGATCGCGGTCATCCAGTACGGCCTGGTCTTCGTCAATGTCGAACCGTTCTGGCAGTTCATTGCCGTCGGCGTCGTCATTATCATTTCCGTCCTTATCGACCAGGCGCAGCGCCGGTTCAGTGGAGCCCGTCAGGATGAATAATACCAACCAGAACGCGCCGCTGCTGGAAGTCCGGAATCTCTCCAAGCATTTTGGCGCCGTGCGCGCGCTCAACGACTTCTCCATGGCCGTGCGGCCGGGCGAAGTGGTGGCGCTGGCCGGTGACAACGGTGCCGGCAAGACGACGCTGATCAAGGCGATCTCGGGGGTGTTCCAGCCAACGGGTGGCGAGATCCTGCTGCGAGGTCAGCCGGTAACGTTCGCGACGCCGCAGGAGGCGCGCGAAAAGGGCATCGAGACGATCTACCAGGATCTGGCGCTCGCCGACAATCTGTCGATCGGCGCCAACATCTTCCTCGGCCGTGAACCGATGCGCAAGGCCTTCGGCTTCCTGCCGGTGCTCGACCGCAAGGCGATGGCCGAAGCGGCCAAGGCGACGATGGGACGGCTCGACTTCCATGTCAGCCGGCTCGAGGCCCCGGTCAGCAATTTCTCCGGCGGCCAGCGCCAGGCCGTCGCCATCGGCCGCGCCGTCTACTGGGATGCGCAGATCCTGATCATGGACGAGCCGACTGCCGCCCTTGGCGTGCCGGAGCAGCGCAAGGTGATCTCGCTGATCCACCAGCTCAAAGCGCAGGGACGCGGCGTGATCTTCATCTCGCACAATCTGCAGGATATCTTTGCGGTGTCGGACCGCATCGTCGTGCTGCGGCGCGGCGTCCAGGCCGGCGAGCGCAAGATTTCCGAGACCAACCACGATGAGGTCGTCAAGCTGATGGTCGGCGGTTAGGTGTGAATTACCTAGCCGGCATCGCGATTGGTCAGCGCGATGTGGCAGCAGCCGGAGCCGTGGCCGGGCGTCCAGGTGACGTTGTCGAAGCGCACGCCGGTCGCCTCGAACAGGCCGCGGTCGAAGGCGCCGGCGATGCGGCAGAGCGTGGCGAGCCTTTCGTCGCCAGCGCCGGCCTCGACCCAGGCGTCTTTCAATGGGCAGCGCTTGACCTTGAAGGCGATGCGGTCGTCGCCGCGTTCGACATCGGTCGGATACATCAGGCCGCCGTCCGGGCTGGCCGCCAGGAAGGCTTCGCCGATGGCGCGTGCATCGTTGGCGCCGAAGCTGGCGAAGGCGGCCGCCGCCACTTCCTTGCCGCGCTGCTCGATGGCACGGATCATGATCGCCTCCGCCTTGTCAGAACCCAGTTCTCCGGTCAGTTCTTCGAGCAACAGGCGGTAGAGATCGGCGCGGTTGCGGAAGGCCGAATCGAGTTCACGCGACAGCTTTTCGGCTCTGGCTTCGGGGTCGGTCATGATGCGTCCTGTGTGGTTCTTTTGAGCCTTGGTGCCGCCGCCACCAACGCCTTGCCGATGGTCGATTGCGGGGCGTCGATGACGGCGCGGGCATCGCCGCTCTCGGCGATCCGTCCGGCATCGAGAAGGATGACGCGGTGGGCGACGGCGCGCACGACGCCGAGATCATGGGAAATGAAGAGATAGGCGATCCGTTCCTGCCTTTGCAGGTCGAGCAAAAGGTCGAGGATCTGTCGGCGTACCGAGACGTCGAGTGCGGAGACCGCCTCGTCAAGCACGATCAACGATGGGCTTGTCGCGATGGCACGGGCGATGGCGACGCGCTGCCTCTGGCCGCCGGAGATTTCATGGATGGCACGGGGCGCGAGATCGGCCGCCAGCCCGACACGCTCGAGCAGGGCAGCGATGCGGCGCGGCCGCTCGGTGCGGGAGGCGATATCATGGATGCGCAAGGGATCATCAAGGACACGTGCCACGGTGGCGCGTGGGTTGAAGGCGGCAAGCGGGTCCTGGAACACCATTTGCAGACGCGCGCGGCGCGCTCTGAGCGTTGCACCGCGCAAGGCCAGGAAGTCATCGCCCTCGAATTCAATGGCGCCGGCGTCCGGCTCGATAAGGCGCAGCACCAGCCGGGCGATCGTCGACTTGCCGCTGCCGGAAGGGCCGGCCAGCGCCAGTGTCTCGCCGGGCTCGATGTGAAAAGAGACGTCGTCGACCGCGACGACGGTCTTGCCGCCGCGACGGTAGCGTCTGGTGAGATTGGACACGGCGAGCAGACTCATACGGCGGGCCCGGCTCGGTTCAGCAGTGGTGCGGAGTCGAGGCCGATATGGGCGTCGAGCAAGGTGCGGGTGTAGGCTTGCGTCGGGGCGTCGACAATCCCTGCCGTCGTGCCGCGTTCGACGAGTTGGCCATGGCGGAACACGGCGATACGCTCAGCGAGTTCCGCCGCCAGCGCGATGTCATGGCTGATGAACAGCAGCGTCATGCCGTCCTCGGCCACCAACTGGCGGATCAAGGCGACGATCTGTGCCTGCACGATGGTGTCGAGCGCGCTGGTTGCCTCGTCGGCGATCAGCAGTTTCGGCCCGGCCGCGATTGCCGCGGCAATCGCCACGCGCTGCGTCTGGCCGCCGGAGAGCTGATGCGGGAATGCGTGCACGGCCGAGTCCGGGTCGGGAAGGCGGACGCGTTCGAGCAGGGTTTTGGCCCTGGCGTCTGCCTGGGACCACGTGAGGCCGAGATGGGTGCGGGCGACTTCGGCGATCTGTTTGCCTATGGTCATCACCGGATCGAGGCTGGCCGATGGATCCTGGAAGACGAAGCCGATGTCGCGGCCAAGGAGGGGGATGCGACCAAGGCCGGACCATTCAATTCTCCCGCCAACCGCTGAAGAAGCCGGCAGCAACCCCGCAATCGCCAGCGCCAGCGTGCTCTTGCCGGAGCCGCTTTCGCCGATGACGGCCAGACGCTCGCCGGCCACGATGTCGAGGCTGATGTTGCTTAGGGCCGCCACCGCGTCGCCGCCGCGGCGATAGGTCACCGTCAGGTCGCGGATCGAAGCCAGCGCAATCACGACAGGCCTCTCCTGACTGCTGTCGTCTCGACAATGCCTTCACCGGCGAGATAGACGCCCAGCACTGTCAGCACCAGCGCAATGCCTGGCACGATCGACAGGAAGGGCGCGGTGCGCAGAACGGCGCGGCCCTCGGCGATCATTCCGCCCCAGGTGACGCGGTTGGGATCGCCGAGGCCGAGGAAGGACAGCGCCGCCTCGGTGAGGATGGCGGCGGCGACGATCACCGAGGACATTGCCAGCACCGGCGGCAAGGCATTGGGCAGCACTTCGCGAAAGGCGATTTCGAGTGGGTGCATGCCGATGGCACGTGCACTGGCGACATAGTCGCGTTCGCGAATGGAGAGGACTTCCGCGCGGGCGATACGGGCCGGGCCGGGCCAGGTGCCGAGCGCGATGGCAATCACGACGACGCCGAGCGATGGGCCCACGACGCTGACGAAGGCCAGCGCCAGCAGGAAGCTCGGCACGGTCTGGAAGGCATCGGTGATGCGCATCAGTACTTCGTCGACGAGGCCGCCGGCAAAGCCGGCAAGCGTGCCGACCACCGAGCCGATGGCAAGTGCCGCCGCGGCAGCCGCAAGCCCGACAGCGAGCGAGGCGCGGGCGCCGTGAAAGAGTTCGGCCAGCACGTCGCGGCCGAGCCGATCGGTGCCGAGCGGCAGCGACCAGTCCTGGAAGGGCGGCAGCAGCGCCGGGCCGGCGATGGCTTGAGGATCGCCGGGAAAGAGCAGTGCGACGAGCGCCATCGCTATCAGTGCGGCCAGCAGGATGGCACCGGCGACCGCCTCGGGGGTGCGCAGGAAACGGCGGGCCGGGCTCATGCGCCGGCCTCACCGGCACCGACGCGCGGATCGAGGAAGGCATAGGCGATGTCGACCAGCAGGTTTATGACGACGACCAGGACGGCGCTGGTGAGGATGATGCCGAGCAGCAGAGGCGTGTCGCGCGAAGCCACCGCTTCCTGTGCCAGCCGGCCGAGACCCGGCACGGAAAAGACGCTCTCTATGACGACGCTGCCGCCCAGCATCTGCGCTGATTGCAGGCCGAGCATGGTGATGAGCGGCAGCAATGCATTGCGAGCGACGTGGGCGAGTACGAGGCGGCGGCGCGACAACCCCCTGGCGCGGGCGGCGAGGACAAAATCCTGCCGCCAGGCCTCGGCCATGCCGGCGCGCATCATGCGCAGGTAGAGCGCGAGATAGATGAAGCCGAGCGCGGCTACCGGCAGGATGAGATGAGTGGCGATGTCGGCGGCGCGGTCGACGCCGGTCTTATCCGAAGCGAGCGTCTCGATGCCACCGATGGGAAGCCAGCGCAGGTCGACGGCAAAGATCACAATCAGCACCAGGCCGAGCCAGAAACCCGGCACGGCATAAAGCGCCAGCGAGCCGATCGACAGGAAACGGTCGCGGGCGCTGCCGGGCCTTGCGCCGGCATAGATGCCGAGCGCGGAACCCAGGCCGAAGGACAGCGCGGTGGCGCTGACCATCAGGAGCAGCGTGTTGGGCAACCGTTCGAGAATCACGTCGCGGATCGGCCTGGCGAAGGTCACCGACTGACCGAGATCGAGATGCAGCAGCGCCCAGAGATAGTTGGCGAGCCGCGTCAGTTCCGATTGGTCGAGGCCCCAGCGATGGCGCAGCAATTCGATCATGCCGGCGTCGCCGCCGGTCGAGACGATATACGCGTCGACGGCATCGCCGGGGGCAGCTTCGAGCAGCACGAACGTGCCGATGACGACGATCAGCAGCACGAAGACGCTGCCGACGACACGGCGGCGGAGAAGCATGAGGGCGCGGATCATGACCGCCTTACCCTCCCCACAAAGGGAGAGGAGGTGAGTGCTGTCAGGCAGGACAGGAGGGGGCGCAAGGGAACTCTCATTCTCGAAGCTGAGCACCCGGGTTCACGATGCGCAAGCTGGAGGTCAACCTGCCAGATACGTGTCCGCCCAGTTCGACACCGCCCAGCGCGGATTGTTGGCGATATTGCCAACCGTGTCGCGCGCGACGCTGATGAAACTCCATTCAGCAACGTTGATCAGCGGCAGGTCGGCCGCCACCTCCTTCTGGAACTCCTTGTAGAGGTCGGTACGGGCCGATGTGTCGAGCGTCTCGGACGCCTTGGCAATCAGCGCGTCGAGAGCGTCATTCTTGTAGCCGCCCTGGTTGGAGAACGGCACGCCATCGGGAATGCCGCTCTGCACCAGGATGGTGGTCGAGATCGCCGGGTCGCCGCGGAACACCGGCGGGCCGACGGCGAGGTCGAAGGCGTGGTCGGTGTAGACGGCCTTGATATGCGCGGCGGAGTCGTTGTTGACCAGCTGCGCGTCGATGCCGATGGCCGCGAGTGCCTGGCGCAGGTAGTCGCCGAACTGCTTGGTCTCGTTGAAATAGGGTGCCGGCAGAAGTCTGAGCGAAAAGCGGTTGCCGTCAGCACCTTTCTTGTAGCCGGCCTCGTCGAGCAGCGCGTTGGCCTTGGCGACGTCGAAGGCATAGGTCGGGACATCGGCGGTGTAGAATTGTGGATCGTTCTTCGGTACCGGGCCGGTGGCGGTCGCGGCATAGCCGAGGAATACCGTCTTGACGACGAAGTCCTTGTCGATGGCGTGCGCGATCGCCCGGCGCACTTTCAAATCGGCCAGTTCCTTGCGGCGATGGTTGATCTCGACGACGAGCTGGTAGGTCAGTCCTTCATAGCCCTTGGTGATCACCTTCAGGCCGGGCACCCTGGAGATGCGGTCGAGATCGGCCAGCGGCACGGCGGAGAAGGCGGCGAGCTGAATCTCCTCGGCTTCCAGCGCGCTGGCGGCCGAGGTGCGGTCGGGCAGCACCTGGTAGATGATCTCGTCGAGATAGGGTTCGTCCTTGCCCCAATAGTCCGTGTTCTTCGTCAGCCGGTAATACTGGCCGGCCTTGTACTCGCCGAACTTGAACGGGCCGGTGCCGATCGGCGCGGTGTTGGCCGGGTTGTCCTCGATCTTGCCGACCTCGTAGATGTGTTTCGGCACGACGCTGCTCAGCGCCGGCAGTGCGTTGCGGATCAGCTGGAACGGCGTCGGCTTGGCGAACCTGAAGACCGCGGTGAGATCATCAGGCGTCTCGACGCTGGCCAGATCCTTGAACACCGTGCGGCCGAGATTCTGCAACGGTTTCCAGATCTGCAGCGCCGAGAAGGCGACATCGGCCGAGGTGAACGGCTTGCCGTCATGCCATCTGACGCCGTCGCGCAGCTTGAACGTCGCCGACAAGCCGTCGGCGGCACCTTCCCAGCCCAGCGCCAGGCGTGGCGCGAGCCCGTCCTTGCCGTCGAAGGAGGCTTCGGCCAGCGTCTCGACGATCTTGCTGGAGATGAAGAAGACGCCGTTGGAGGCGACGATCGCCGGGTTGAGGTTGCGCGGCTCGGAATCGGCGGCGAGCACCAGCCGGCCGCCCTTCTTGGGCGTCTGCGCCCAGCCGAAGTTCGGCATGGCCGTGGAGGCCAGCAAAATCGCCGAGCCAGCAAGCATCTTGCGTCTCGAAATCGTGAAACCCGACATGACCGAACTCCGTCCTCTCCGCGACCCGATCGGCGCGACAACACCCCTCGAATGCCGGCGCGTGCATCGGCATCCTTGCGAGAGCGATTATGGGCCTTGTCATGGGTTTCGCCAGAGACGGAATTGGCGCATCCTTGCTTGGCTTTGAAATTTCCGTCCGCTGGACCAGCTTGGAAGAACGGGTTCAATTCCAGATATCTGGTAGGACCAGATTCGATGAATGCTTGACGGATGACGCGTTGGTGACTGTCCGGTTGCGCCGTTGGCAACGTTTCTGGCTGGACCAGAGCGGGCAAAATGGTGCAGATTTGATCCACAGCTAGGGATTGGCAGCGCAACAGCGTCGATCCCAGGCAAATTCAGGGAGAGAGAGATGAACATTGCGCCGGGCAAGAATGCCGTCAGCAATATTCCGTTCGACCAGGCCAGGGTCGACCGGCTGATGGAGGAGGCCGGCATCGATGTGCTGCTCGCGACCTCCAAGCACAACACGCAATATCTGCTGGGCGGCTACAAATTCATCTTCTTCGCGGCCATGGATGCGATCGGCCACAGCCGCTACCTGCCGATCGTTGTCTACGAAAAAGGTGGACCGGATCACGCGGCCTATATCGGCAACCGCATGGAAGGCGGCGAGCATCAAAACAACCCGTTCTGGACACCGACGCTGCATACCGCCTGCTGGGGCACGCTCGATGCCGCCAACCTTGCCGTCGAACATCTGCAAAAGATCGGCAAGACAGGCGCGCGCATCGGTATCGAGCCTGGCTTCCTGCCGTCGGACGCCTACACGCTGATCCGCAAGGCATTGCCGGAAGCGAAGCTGATCGACGCGACCGACATGCTGGAGCGCATGCGCGCCATCAAGACCGACGCGGAGCTGGAGAAGCTGCGCACCGCCTCCGAGCTGATCACCGATTCCATGCTGGCGACGATTGCCTGGGCGCGGGAAGGCACGACCAAGGCCGAGATGATCGAGCAGATCAGACGCGAGGAGACCAATCGCGGCGCGCATTTCGAATATTGCCTGCTGACGCTGGGCTCCAGCCACAACCGCGCCGCCTCGCCGCAGGCGTGGAAGAAGGGCGAGGTGCTGTCGATCGATTCCGGCGGCAACTATCACGGCTATATCGGCGATCTCTGCCGGATGGGCATTCTGGGCGAACCCGACGCCGAGCTGGAGGATCTGCTGGCCGAGGTCGAGACCGTGCAGCAGGCGGCGTTCTCCAAGGTGAAAGCCGGCACGCTGGGCGGCGACATGATTTCGCACGCCGAGGGTGTGCTGAAGGCCTCGAAGGTGGCGCCCTATACGGATTTCTTCGCCCACGGCATGGGCCTGATCACGCATGAGGCGCCGTTCCTGATGACCAACCACCCGGTGGCCTATGAAGGGACCTATGCGGCAAAGCCGCTGGAAAAAAACATGGTGCTGTCGGTGGAGACCACCATGCTCCACCCGACACGGGGGTTCATCAAGCTGGAGGACACGGTTGCCGTGACGGAGACGGGCTATGTGATGTTCGGAGACCGGGGTCGGGGATGGAAC
>NZ_PNOT02000346.1 GCF_002879535.1 Mesorhizobium intechi | reverse complement strand
AGATTGGACAGCGGCTCGTCGAACAGGAACACCTTCGGCTCGCGGATCATCGCGCGGCCCATGGCGACGCGCTGCCTTTGCCCGCCGGAAAGCGCCATCGGCCTGCGGTCGAGCAGATGTTCCAGCTCCAGCGTGCGGGCGACCGCCTGGATGCGCTGCTGGCGCTCGGCCGACGAAACGCCGGCGACCTTGAGCGAATAGCCGATGTTTTGCGCCACGCTCATGTGCGGATAGAGCGCGTAATTCTGGAACACCATGGCGCAGCCGCGCTCGCGCGGCTCGAGTTCGTTGACCACCCTGCCGTCAATCGCGATCTCACCGGCGGAAATCTCCTCCAGCCCGGCGATCATGCGCAGCAGCGTGGACTTGCCGCAGCCGGACGGTCCCAGGATGACGACGAACTCGCCCGAGGCGAAGTCGAGATCGACGCCGTGCACGACTTGCGTCTTGGCATAGTTCTTCTTGACGCCGCGTATTGTGATGGAGGCCATTTTTGTCTCCTATTTCTCGGTGGCGATCAGGCCGCGCACGAACCAGCGCTGCATCAGCACCACGACGAACAGCGGCGGCAGCATGACGATAAGCGTCCCGGCCATGGCAATGTGCCATTCCGGAATGCCGCCGACATTGGGGATCAGTTGCTTGAGCTCGGTCACCGCCATCGCGTGCGACTGGTCGGTGGTGATGAGCAGCGGCCACAGATACTGGTTCCAGGCCCACAGGAACATGATGGTGCCGAGCGCGGCCATATTGTTGCGCGACAGCGGCAGCAGGATGTCGATGAAGAACCGCAGCGCCCCCGCGCCGTCCATGCGCGCGGCCTCGGTCAGTTCGTCCGGCACAGTCAGGAAGAACTGCCGATAGAGGAACGTGCCGGTCGCGGTGGCGACCAGCGGCAGTATCAGGCCGCTATACGAATTGAGCAGTCCAAGGCTGAGCTGCACCTGCACGCCCGAGATTTTCTCGATGAGCCAGGAAATCCCGGTCAGGTCCAGGATCGCCTGATACGGCTCGAGCACGTTGGCGACTACGGCGTAGGTCGGCACGATGCGCACTTCGAGCGGCAGCATCAGCGTGATGAAGATCAGCCAGAAGATCAGCATGCGGCCGGGATAGCGGAAGTAGACGATCGAGAAGGCGGTGAGCGCCGAGACGATCACTTTGCCGGCGGCGACGCCGGCCGCCATGATGAAGCTGTTGAGCAGCTTGGGACCGAGATCGGCGGTCGTCCAGGCGGTCTTGATGTTGACCCAGAAGTCGCTGCCCGGCAGCAGCGACATCGGCACATCGTTGACGTCCTTGAGGTTATGCGACGCAGCGATCACCACGACCACGAACGGCGCGATGCAAAAGACGAAGCCGATGAACAGGATCAGATGCGTGAAGAAATTGAGGAATGGAGTGCGCTCGACCATATCCATCTCACCTGTAGTGCACGCGCCGCTCGATGAAGCGGAACTGGAAGATGGTGAGCACGATGATGAGCAGCATGAGGATGATGCTCTGGGCGGCGGCACCTGAATAATCGAGGCCCTTGAAGCCGTCGGAATAGATCTTGTAGACCATCAGATTGGTCGCGTTCGCCGGACCGCCGGCGGTCATGATGTCGACGATGCCGAAGGAGTCCTGAAAGCTCTCGGTGATGTTGATGACCAGCAGGAAAAAGATGGTCGGCGTGATCAACGGAAACTGTATGTCCCAGAAACGCCTGATGACGCCGGAACCGTCCATCGCCGCGGCCTCGATCAGCGAGCGTGGGATGGCCTGGAACGCCGCCAGGAAGAAGATGAAGTTGTAGCCGACATATTTCCACGAGAAGGCGACGATGATCGAGGCCATGGCGTCGGCGCCGTCGAGGCCGGGATCCCAGATGCCGGGCCAGACCCGGTTGACCATGGCCATGAAGCCAGCCTCCGGCGCCAGGATGAAGCGGAACGCCATCGCCAGCGCGGGCGCGGCGATGCCGTAGGGCCAGATCAGCACCACGCGATAGAGACGCGAGCCGGCGAGCTGCCGGTCGGTCAAGGCGGCGAGCACAAGTGCGATGAACATTGCGAGACCGGTACTGATGCCGGCAAAGACAAGGCTGGCGGTGATCGAGCTCCAGTAGTCGGCGTTGGACAGGATCGAGCGGAAATTGTCGAGCCCGACCCAGATGTTGCCGCCGCCCCAGGGCTGTTGCAGCGTCAGCGACCAGTACACGGCCTGGCCGGCCGGCCAGTAGAAGAACGTAAAGATCAGGAGAAGCTGTGGCACCGCGAAGAGGATGCCGATCGTCCATTTGCCGAAAGTGACGCGTTTTTCCATCGATCCGCCGATGCCGTTGAACCGTCAGCCCGCTTCTTGGGGCAAGACTAGATATGAAATGGCCGCCCGTCGAATCTGGGCGGGCGGCCGTTCCGCAATCGGGGTCAGGGCAGGGTCTTGCCCGGATAGGTCTGCTGGAACCGATCGAGGATGGCGTCGCCATTTTTGACCAGCGTGTCGAGGCCTTCCTGCACGCTGACCTTGTTGGCGAAGATCGCCTGCATCTGCGTGCCGAACTCGGCGCGGATCTGGGTGAAGTTGCCCAACCGGATGCCGCGGGTGATTTCGGTCGGCTCGGACGCGGTCAGGCTGGCGATGGCGACTTCACGGCCCTTGTAGGGCGCCTTGTCGTAGAAGCCCTGGCCCTTCATGTAGTCGAAGCCCGACTTGGTCACCGGGATGTAGCCGGTGTTGGTCGACCAGAACAGCGCGGTCTTGGGGTCGTGGATGAAGTTCAGGAACGCGGCAGCCCCCTTGTACTCGGCGTCCGACTTGCCGGAGAGCACCCACAGCGAGGCGCCGCCGACGAGCGAATTCTTGCGCTCGGTGCCGGCATAGACAGGCAATTCGGCGACATCCCACTTCATGCCTTCCTTCTGGGTCCTGCCCACCGTGCCGTGGTCGCCGACCGAGGTCAGGATGAGCTGGCAGGTACCCGAGGCGAAGGCCTGGACCATGTCCTGGCCGAGATCCTTGGACTTGATCTTGATCAGGCCGGCGTCATACCACTTCTTCAGATCGGTGACGTACTGGACGAACTTGGTCTTGTTGACTTCCAGACGCGCGTCGAGACCGTCATAACCATTGTTCTTGGTGGCGATCGGCTGGTTGTGGAGCGCCGAGAACTGCTCCATCAGCTGCCAGCTTTCGTTGGCCGAGATGTTGATCGCCATCGGGCACTCGTAGCCGGCGTCCTTCAATGCCTTGAGGTCGGCGCCGACATCTTCCCAGGTCTTGGGCGCTTCGGTCTTCCCGATCTTGGCGAAGGCGTCCTTGTTCCAGTACATCAGCGGCGTCGAGGAATTGAACGGGAAGGACAGCATCTCGCCCTTCGACGTGGCGTAGTAGCGCGCGATGCCTGGGAAATAGTCGGCGTAGTCGATCTTGTAGCCGTTTTCTTCCATCAGCTTGTCGGCGGGCTTGTAGGCGCCCGACAGCATCATGGTGGCGGTGCCGACATCGTAGACCTGGACGACGGCCGGCTGCTTGCCGGCACGGAAGGCCGCGATGGTGTTCTGCAGCGTGGCGTCGTAGTTGCCCTGGCTGGTGCAGACGACTTCATAGTCCTTCTGCGAGGCGTTGAAGTTCTTGCACAGCGTGTCGACGACACGGGCAAGGTCGCCCGAAAGGCCGAACCAGAAGTCGAATTTTACCGGTTCTGCCGAGGCAGGCATTGCCAGCGCGGTGCTGAGCGCGCCAGCGGCAAGGGCAGCAAAGCCCCGCTTGATCATGGTCATGGTTTTCCCTCTTGAGTGGCTGGTGACAAGGGTCTTGCGCAAGTCCTTGCCCGCTCTCTTAGAGAAGGTATGTGACAGTTCTGTTGTGGCTCCCCGGCCTTTGCACAGCTGCCCGTTCCTCTCCCTTGGCGGCTTGGCCGGCATCAAAACGCTCCGGCGTTTTAGGTAGCTAGGGCGGCTGTCGAGGACGTAAAGACCACATTGGCCGCCATGATTATCCGGCTAAGGGGGCGGTGAAATGCCGGTGCGGCAGCGGGCATGAATGCGCTGGGGAAGCACGCCAGGGTTGCAGGCGGCTTTATCGATCCTTCAACAGCCAAGCCTTAATCAGTCATGTTTCCTTTTTTATTTCCAAAAGGCTTGGGGATATAAGATGTTGACGGTGTACAACTGCATCGTGAACCAGCACGATCTGAGACTGGTCGCCCTCGCCGCGCTGATCTGCGGAATTTCCTGCTTCTCCGCCGTCAGCTTGCTTCACCACATCAGCCGTTCGACAGACCGGAACCGGCTTGCCTGGCTGATGATCGCGGCCACGTCGACCGGCTTCGGCATCTGGGCAACGCATTTCATCGCCATGCTGGCGTTCACGCCGGGCATACCCAGCGCCTACGATCCGTGGCTCTCCGTGCTCTCGCTCGCCGCCTCGGTCGCGCTGACGGCGGCCGGCATGTGGATCGCCACCTTGAGGGACGAGTTCGACTATCATCTCGTCGGCGGCGCCGTTCTCGGCGGTGGTATAGCGGCCATGCACTACATCGGCATGGCGGCATTCGAGGTGCAGGGTCGCATCGAATGGAACCTGCTGATGGTCGCCGCTTCCCTGCTGGCCGGCGTGACGCTCGGTGCGCTGGCGCTGCGTGCCGTGCTGCGTCGCCCGTCCTTGACGGCGACGTCCGTCGGCGCGGTGCTGCTGACGCTGGCGATCTGCACCTTGCATTTCATCGGCATGGGCGCCGTCTCGATCTATCCCGACTCGTCGATCGCCATATCCGAGTACACGATCGAGCCGACGTCGCAGGCCTTCGCGGCCGCCGCCGCAACGCTGGTGATCCTGGTATTGTCGGCATCGGCGCTGTGGATCGATTTGCGCTTCCGTCGCCAGAAGCTCGAGGTCGATCGCATGCACGGCCTCGCCAATGCCGCGGTTGAGGGCCTGATCGTCTGCGACGGCAACCGCATCGTCAGCGCCAATGACAGCATGGGCAAGCTGACCGGCACGCTTGCCGCGACGCTGAACGGCATGGAACTGCGCGAACTTTTCGACGAACACACGGCGACCGACGCTGCCAGCCTGGCAGCCCGGCCATGGGAGGCGGAGCTGACGAACCGCGACGGAACGCGAATTCCCGTCGAACTGATCGCCCGAAGCATCGACTATTGCGGCAAGCAGCACAACGTCATCGCCGTACGCGACATCCGCGAGCGCAAGAAGGCGGAGGAGGAGATCCTTCGTCTCGCCCATTTCGATCCGCTGACGGGACTGGCCAACCGCCGCTCCTTTTCCAGCCGTCTCGACATGGAAATCGCATCCATGAACCGGATCGCCAACACCGAAAAGGGCGTCAACGGCCGGCACCTTGCGCTTCTGCTATTCGACCTCGACCGCTTCAAGGAGGTGAACGACCTTTACGGGCATGGCGCCGGCGATGCGATGCTGCAGAAGGTGGCGACCTGTGCGGCCGGTGTTCTGCGTCACGGCCAGATGCTTGCGCGCCTTGGCGGCGACGAATTCGCCATCATCGCCCCCAACCTGCCCGACCCGCAGGCGGCGGGCCGCATCGCCGGGTCGCTGCTGGCCTCCATGCGCGAGGAAAACCGGGCCACGGCCGGCGGCGGCCTGGTCTCGGCAAGCATCGGCATCGCGATCTATCCGCTCGATGCCGAAGACCAGACCGCCCTGATCAGCCATGCCGACACCGCGCTCTACCGCGCCAAGACCGAAGGCAGGGACACTTATCGCTATTTCGAGGCCTCGATGGGCGCCGAGGCCCGCGACAAGCGTATTATGGAGCACGAATTGCGCCAGGCCGTCGTGCGCAACGAGTTCTACCTCGTCTACCAGCCGCAGAAGGAGATCAGCAGCGGCAGGATGGTTGGCTTCGAAGCCCTGATCCGCTGGCGCCATCCCGAACGCGGCGACGTTTCCCCCGCGACATTCATCCCGGTCGCCGAAGACAGCGGCGCCATCGGGCAGATTGGCGACTGGGTGCTCGACGCGGCTTGCGAGGAAGCCGCCCGCTGGAAGAATCCGCTGACGGTCGCCGTCAACGTCTCCGCGATTCAGCTTCACAACCCCAATTTCAGCCGCAAGGTCCACGAGACATTGCTAAGAACGGGCCTTGCCCCGACAAGGCTGGAACTGGAGATCACGGAAACCGCCCTGGTGAAGGACATGCCGCGTGCGCTGGCAACCCTGCGGCAGGTCAAGTCGCTCGGCGTGCGCGTAGCCATGGACGATTTCGGAACCGGCTATTCCTCGCTCTCCAACCTGCGCGCCTTCCCTTTCGACAAGATCAAGATCGACTCCTCCTTCATCAAGGCGGTCGACACCAACGGCCAGGTCGCGGCGATCGTACGCGCCGTGCTGGGGCTGGGGCGCGGCCTTGGCCTGCCGGTTCTTGCCGAAGGCGTCGAGACGCTTGGCGAACTGAAATTCCTGGACGCCGAAGCCTGCGAGATCGGCCAGGGCTACTATCTCGGCAAACCGGCGCCCATCGAGGCGTTCGACGACCTGACCGGCCACGGCAAGCGCACTCCGGCGCGCACCGACCATCGGGATGGCAGTCTCGTATTGCTCAAGCCAAGCCTGCGCTCGGCTTGATCGCTCACGATCCGAGCGCCGTGTCGATCAGCCGCCTGGCGTCGGGCCCCGACCATTCAGCCGGGCCGTTCATATGTGCGATCAGGCAGCCTTCGCCGTCGATCAGCATGGTCACGGGAAGACCGAGCGCCAGGCCGCGTGCCTTGAGGTCGTTGAACAGTGCCACCGTCGAATCCCGGTAGTAGCCGAGCGCTTCGACACCTGTATCCTTCAGGAACTTCTTCGGCTTCACATCGTCGCCGGCATCGACATTGACGGCGACCACCTGAAAGCTGTCGCTGCCCTTCTCCTTCTGCAGCGCATCGAGTGCCGGCATTTCGGCACGGCAAGGCGCGCACCATGTCGCCCAGAGGTTGAGCAGCACCGTCTTGCCGGCATGGTCGGCGATCGTCATCGGCTTGCCGTCCGGGCCATTGAAGGCAAGGCCTTTCATCGACTGCGGCGGATCGGCGGGCAACAGGGCCGCGACCTGGCCGGTGGCGGCTGCCGCGATCTTCTTGGCGCGATCGCTCTTGGCGACGCAGGCGACGTCGTCCTTGCTGCCGCCGACCGCCACCCGGGCCGGTGCATTGTTGCCAGACCGGCTCTCGCTGACATATACCGCGACCGCGCCGGCCAGCGCTCCCGCCACCAAAGCGGCGAGGATCAGGCGCGGGGCCGGGAAAAATCTGTTTCCGTCTGCCATTTTCTCAAAACTGCTCCGAAGCACGGGTTTTATAGCGATGAGCGACAAGAAGACCAGCAACCAGATGTGGGGCGGACGATTTGCCTCGGGTCCGGCCGCGATCATGGAAGCGATCAACGCGTCGATCTCGTTCGACCGCAAACTCTATGCGCAGGACATACGCGGCTCGATCGCCCATAGCGAGATGCTGGCGCAAACGGGCATTATTTCGGCGGCCGATCAAGAAAAAATCGCTCACGGGCTGAACACGATCCTGAAAGAGATCGACGCCGGCCGCTTCGAGTTTTCGACGAAGCTCGAAGACATCCACATGAATGTCGAGGCCCGTCTCGCCGACCTGATCGGCCCGGCAGCCGGCCGCCTGCACACCGCGCGCTCACGCAACGATCAGGTGGCGGTGGATCTGAGGCTCTGGGTCAAGGACGAGTGCTTCCGCGTCGCGGAGGCACTGAAGGCCCTTATCACGGCGCTGCTGGAGCGGGCCGAGGAGCACGCGGCGACCGTGATGCCGGGCTTCACCCATATGCAGGCGGCGCAGCCGGTGACCTTCGGCCATCACTGCATGGCCTATGTCGAGATGTTTGCGCGCGACCTGTCGCGCGTGCGCGATGCCATCGAACGCATGGACGAGAGCCCGCTCGGTGCCGCCGCCCTTGCCGGCACCAGCTTCCCGATCGACCGCCACGGAACCGCCAAGGCACTCGGTTTCCGCGAGCCGATGCGCAATTCGCTGGACAGCGTTTCGGATCGCGATTTCGCGCTGGACTTCCTTGCCATGGCGGCGATCTGTGCCACGCATCTGTCGCGGCTGGCCGAGGAGATCATCATCTGGTCGACGCCGCAATTCGGCTTCATCAGGCTGTCGGATAGTTTTTCCACCGGCTCCTCGATCATGCCGCAGAAGAAGAACCCCGACGCCGCCGAACTGGTGCGTGGCAAGACCGGCCGCGTCAACGGCCATCTGGTCGGCCTGCTGACGGTGATGAAGGGCATGCCTTTGACCTATGGCAAGGACATGCAGGAAGACAAGGAACCGGTGTTCGACGCCGCCGAGACGCTCGACCTGATGCTGGCTGCGATGACCGGCATGGTCTCGGACATGACGGTCAACGCTGCCGCGATGAAGAAGGCCGCAGGCTCCGGCCACGCGACCGCGACCGACCTCGCCGACTGGCTGGTGCGCACGCTGGGCCTGCCGTTCCGTGAGGCGCATCACGTCACCGGCCGTGCGGTGGCGCTGGCCGAGGAGAAGAAGATAAGCTTGGAAAAGCTTTCGCTGGAGGATCTGCATTCGATCAATCCCGGCATCACATCGGATATCTTCTCGGTGCTGGCGGTGCAGAATTCGGTCAAGAGCCGCACCAGTTTCGGCGGCACCGCGCCGTCGGAAGTGAGGAAGCAGATACGCTATTGGAAAAAGCGCCTGGCCAAAGCCTGAAGCCCGATATTGCGACGGCAGTATCCCGGATATTGCAACCGGCAATATCCGGGGTGCAATGGGCCGAGAACTCGGCTAAAAGCGGCGGCTGACAAAACGTTTCGGACGGATGGATCGATGACCGCAAGCAGGATTTTGGTGACGCTGACGCTGCTGGCGGCAATGGCCGCCGTGACCGCCTGCGGCCGCAAGGCCGGTCTCGACACGCCCTATGAGGCAGCCGTCCAGGCGCGCAAGGATGCCGAGAAGGCCAAGCAGCCGCTGCCGCCGGAGCCGGAAAAACCGGTCAAGGACAAGAAGTTCATCCTCGACCCGCTGATCTAGAACCGATCAGGCCGGGTTTGGCTTTCAGGCCCGATCTTGTCGTGCTCCAACTTCCGGAATCACTCTCGTGAACCATTTCGACTACCGCGACGGCGTGCTGCATGCCGAGGACGTGGCAATCCCTGATATCGCCGCTCAGGTCGGCACGCCGTTCTACTGCTATTCGACCGCTACGCTGACCAGGCACTATCGCGTCTTTGCCCAGGCTTTTGCCGGCCTCGATGCGCTGGTCTGCTATGCCATGAAGGCCAACTCCAATCAGGCCGTGCTGCGCACCCTTGCCAGGCTCGGCGCCGGCGCCGACGTGGTCTCGGAAGGCGAGCTGCGCCGTGCGCTGGCGGCCGGCATCCCGGCAAGCAAGATCCTGTTTTCCGGCGTCGGCAAGACCGCGCGCGAAATGGACCTCGCCCTCGAAGCCGGCATCCTTTGCTTCAACGTCGAGTCCGAGCCTGAACTTGAACTGTTGTCGGCGCGAGCGACGGCACTCGGCAAGGTGGCGCCGGTCTCGCTGCGCATCAATCCCGATGTCGACGCCAAGACCCACAAGAAGATTTCCACCGGCAAGGCCGAGAACAAGTTCGGCATCCCCTGGCAGCGCGCGCAGCAGGTCTATGCCCGCGCGGCGGCGCTTCCGGGCATCAAGGTCACAGGCATCGACACCCATATCGGCAGCCAGATCACCGAGTTGCAGCCCTTCGACGACGCCTTCGCCCTGCTGGTCGAACTGGTCGGCGCGCTGCGCGCCGATGGCCACGCCATCGAGCATGTCGATCTCGGCGGTGGCCTCGGCATCCCTTACCGCGTCGACAACAACCCACCGCCCTTGCCCGACGCCTATGCCCAGATTGTCAGGAAGCATGTCACCAAGCTCGGTCTGAAGGTGATGTTCGAGCCGGGCCGCCTGATTGTCGGCAATGCCGGCATCCTCGTTTCGGAAGTGATCTTCGTGAAGGAAGGCGACGCCAAGAATTTCCTGGTCGTCGACGCCGCCATGAACGATCTGATCCGGCCGACGCTTTACGACGCCTTCCATGACATCAGGCCGGTCGTGCAGCCGCCGGCCGACACGCCCCGCATGATCGTCGACGTGGTCGGCCAGGTGTGCGAGACCGGTGACTATCTCGGCCTCGACCGCGACTTGCCCAGGCTGAAGGCCGGCGATCTCATAGCCGTTTCCACCGCCGGTGCCTACGGCGCCGTGCAGGCAGGCACCTACAACACCCGCCTGCTGGTGCCGGAGGTACTGGTCGACGGCGACCGTTTCCACATCGTGCGTCCACGCCTGAGCTATGACGATTTGATCGGGCTGGATTCGGTGCCTGACTGGCTGGCATAGAAGCCACAGCCGGCAGCGCTACAGCCGGTTCTGCAGGAGCGTCCTTGTCTCGGCAATCCTGTCTTCGTCACGGCGGTAGAACGTCCATTGCTTGATGCGCTTGGGCCGCAGCAGGCCGGCCTGGGTGAGCACGCGCATATGCTCGGAGAGCGTCGCCTGCGTGATGCCGAGCTTCTCGGCGATCAGCAGCGCGCAAACGCCGTCCTCGATCAGGTCGCCGTCCGCCTGGGCCGGGAAGTGCGCGCGCGGATCCTTCAGCCAGTCGAGGATCTGCAGCCTGCGTTCGTTGGCGATCGCCTTGAAGACATCAACCTCTTGCATTTAGTCATTTTGCCAAGTTACTAATTACTGTCAACCCCAGGGAGATCGCCATGGCGCAGGGCAGTACCGTTACACGCGAGCGCATTGCCGCGATGGAACCACGCATCCGGCCTTATATCAGGCACACGCCGGTGCTGCGCGTCGACATGGCTGATTTCGACCGGCCGCCGCTGGCGGTCGACCTCAAGCTCGAATGCCTGCAGCATTCCGGCTCGTTCAAAGCGCGCGGCGCCTTCACCAACCTTCTGGAAAGGCCGGTTCCCAAGGCTGGCGTCGTCGCCGCATCGGGCGGGAACCATGGCGCCGCCGTCGCCTATGCCGCCATGCGGCTCGGCCACAAGGCGACCATCTTCGTTCCTGAAGTGAGCCCGCAGGCCAAGCTGGACCTCATTCGTTCCTATGGCGCCGACCTGGTGGTTGGTGGTGCCCGCTACGCCGAGGCGCTGGCCGCCAGTGAACGTTTCGCGCAGGAGACCGGCGCCTTGCAGATCCACGCCTTCAACCAGGAGGAAACGCTGGTTGGCCAGGGCACGCTTGGGCTCGAGATCGAGAACGACCTGCCCGAGATCGACACGCTGCTGGTCGCCGTCGGTGGTGGCGGCCTGATTGGCGGCATCGCCGCCTGGTATGCCGGCCGCATCCGCATCATCGCCATCGAGCCCGAGGGCGCGCCGACGCTTCATCGCGCCTTCGAGGCCGGCCATCCCGTCGACGCGCCGGCGGAAGGCATCGCCGCCGATTCGCTGGCGCCCAAGCGCGTCGGCGAACTGATGTTCCCGATCGCCGAAGCCTTTGTCGAACGCTCCATCCTGGTCAGTGATGACGACATCATCGCCGCGCAGAAGGCACTGTGGAACCGGGTACGCATCATCGCCGAGCCGGGTGGGGCGGCGGCCTTCGCCGCGATCCTGTCCGGCCGCCACACGCCGGCACCAGGCGAACGCGTCGCCGCGCTGATCTGTGGCGCCAATGCAAACCCCGCCAATTTCTGATTGCAACCATCTCGGCGGGCTTCACGTTTTTTGAAAGCGCCTCGCCTTTGCCGTGTTTGCTGGTATTCTTCGAGTCATGAGGATCAGGCTATCCCGCCTGATTCCAGGAAGGGCCGATGACACAACGACCCACCTCTAGCGATCGCGGTCTCGCCGGGCGCCTTGCGCTCAGCCGGCTGGCGACGCGGGTCTCGATGACGGTCGAGCGCGGCTGGCCGTTGCTGCTGCCGCTGATCCTTGTCGCCAGCCTGTTCCTGAGCATCTCCTGGTTCGGCGTTTTCTCCCGGTTGCCGGATATCGCGCGCATCGGCCTTGTCGCCGCATTCGGCCTGGCAGGGCTGGCGGCGCTCTATCCGCTGCGTTTCTTCCGCCTGCCCGCTGCCGCCGAAGTCGACCGCCGCATCGAGGCCGCCAACGGATTGCTGCACAGCCCCGTACTGGTGCAGGCCGAGCGGCTAAGCGGCCGCGAAAGCAGCTTCTCCCAGGCGCTGTGGCGTGAACACCAGAAGCGCATGGCCGCCAGGCTCGACAGCCTTGGCGCCGACCTGCCGCGCACCCGGGTGCCGGAGCGCGATCCTTGGGCGCTGCGCGCCGTGGCCGCCCTGCTGCTCGTCACCGCCTTTGCCTTCTCCTTCGGGCCGACAGGCGGCAGGATAGCCGACGGCTTCAACACCCACGGCGCGCATGATGCCGTGCCGCCAAGGGTCGATGCCTGGGTGACGCCGCCTGCTTACACCGGCAAGCCGCCGATCTTCCTGACCGCCGACGCCAACCAGGCAACGCCGACGTTCCATGTGCCTGAGGGCAGTGATGTCTCCTTGCGCGTCACTGGAGGCTCGGGCGAGGAAACGCTCGCCTATGCCGACAAGGATGGCAACGCGCGCACCATTGACCCTGCCGGACCACGGGCGGCCAGCGACAAGTCGGCCGCAAGCCCGGCGGCGCCATCGAAGGTGCGCCAGTTCACCGGCAAGCTGACCGGCGACGGCACGCTGACGCTGAAATCGGGCGAGGATCAGCTCGGCCGCTGGGCCTTCGCCGTGATCGCGGACAAACCGCCGCAGATCCGCTTCGTCGGCGAGCCCAAGCGCGCCGCCAACGGCGCCTTCGAACTCAACTACCAGATCGACGACGATTATGGCGCCGCCACCGCCAAGGCGATCTTCGCGCTGGCCGACCCGCAGGCGCCGGGCGCGCATCCGCTCTACGGCCCGCCCGAAATGCCCTTGGCGCTGCCGCGCCGCGGTGGCAAGTCCAATGCCGCCAAGACCACCAAGGACCTGACCGAGCATGTCTGGGCCGGCAGCAGCATCAAGCTGACGCTGGTCGCCACCGACGACGCCGGCCACACCGCGTCGAGCGAGACCAAGACGCTGGTGATGCCGGAGCGGCCCTTCGCCAACCCGTTGGCGCGGGCGGTGATCGAACAGCGCCGCCTGCTTGCCCTCGACGCCAATGCCAAGCCGCACGTGCTCGACCTGATCGACGCCATCACGCTGCGGCCGGAAGACACCTTCGACAACATGTCGCACTACCTCGCCATCATGAGCGCGCGCAGCCGGCTGGACCTGGCCGGCAACGACGATCAGCTGCGCGGCGAGGTCGCCTATCTCTGGGAAATCGCGCTCGGCATCGAGGAGGGCAACCTCTCGGCCGCCGAGAAGCGGCTGCGCCAGGCGCAGCAAGCGCTGCAGGACGCCATCAAGAACGGCGCCAGCGATGCCGAAATCGAGAAGGCGATGAAGGAACTGCGCGAGGCGATGAACCAGTTCCTGCAGGAATTCGCCGAACGCGCCAAGCAGAACCCGAACGCGCCGCAAATGCAGCAGAACGGTCAGGAACTGCGCCAGAGCGACATCGACCGGATGATGGACCAGATCGAGAACCTGGCGAAGTCGGGCGACCGCGACAAGGCGCAGCAATTGCTGTCGCAGTTGCAGGACATGATGAACAATCTGCAGGCCGGCCGTCAGCAACAGGGCGGGGAGCAGGACAGCCAGATGCGCCAGCAGATGGACAAGCTCGGCCAGATCCTGCGCCGCCAGCAGGAGATGATGAACGACACCTTCCGCATGGACCAGATGCAGCGTGGCGAGCGCCAGCGCGGACAGAACCGCGATGAGCAGCTCGGCCAGGGCGGCGGCGAGGACCAGGGCAAGCCGGGCGCCGGCGAGGACCGCGATCCGCTCGCCAGGCAAAAGCCGATGACGCCGCAGGAATTCGCCGATGCGCTGAAGCAGTTGCAGGAAGGCCAGGGCCAGCTGAAGAGTGATCTCGAGCAGCTGAAGAAGAGCCTCGAAGGTATGGGCATGGAACCCAATGAAGGATTTGGCGAGGCCGGCAAGTCGATGGGCAGTGCCGAGCAGGCGCTTGGCGAGGGCCAGGGCGATGAGGCCGTCGGCCACCAGGGCCGGGCACTCGAGGCGCTGCGCAAGGGCGCCAAGGACATGATGAAGCAGATGCAGGCCATGCAGGGCGACCAGGGCGGCAGCCAGGAAGGCGGGCGTCAGCAGAATGCCGACCGCGACCCGCTCGGCCGGCCGCGCGCCACCCAGGGTCCCGATTTCGGCGATTCCGTGAAAGTCCCCGACGAGATAGACGTCCAGCGCGCCCGCCAGATCCTGGAAGCGATCCGCAAACGGCTCGGCAACGCGCTCAGCCCCGATATCGAGCGAAGCTATCTCGAACGCCTGCTCGAGCTGAAATAGGGACCGCCCGCACACCTCGCCCGCCCCCCTCGAACGGTTGCAACACCATGCCGAAGCTCGGTATCGTCACGCCCATCCTGCGCATCTTCGATGTTGCCAAGGCACATGAATTCTACGTCGGGTTTCTCGGGTTCGAAGTGCGGTTCGAACACCGCTATGATGACAACGCGCCGCTATACACAGGCGTTTCACGCGACGGCTGTGTCTTGCATCTGAGCGAACATCATGGCGACGGCACGCCGGGCTCCCACATCCGGATCCAGACGGCCGACATCGCGGGGCTCCACCACGAATTGACCGAAAGAAAGTACCGCTTTGCCAGGCCCGGGTTGGAGGAGACGCCCTGGAAGACGAAGGAGGTCACGGTCGCCGATCCGTTCGGCAACCACCTGACCTTCTATGAGGATGTGAAAGACTGATCTTGCCTGTTGACGAACGCCTCGCGTATCGCCTCCTGCATGCCGTCGATCGCCTCACCCGAAGCGTTGGGGTTGCGGTGCATCACCACATTTGAGGAATCGATGTCGCCGAACCCGTCGGCCGACGTCAGTTCGCGGCAGCCGTCCGGGATGTTGCTGCGCGAGATCGGCGCGATCGCCAGCCCCGAAGTGACGGCAAGCTTCAGGCCGCCGGTGGTATCACTGGTATAGGCGACGCGATAGCCAAGGCCGCGCTGCTCCAGCGACTTGATGGCGAAGTCCTTGCACCAGCTGACCCGGTTGTAGAGCGCGATCGGTACCGGCCGTTCCTCGTGCATGTGATGCAGGGTCGACGTCACCCAGACCGTCGGATCGTGCATCAGCACTTCGCCGCCGGCCGGGTCCTGCCATTCGAACACCACGCACAGATCGAGTTCGCCGGCGGCGAGCGCCGCCAGTTGCGCCTCCGAATGCGCGTAGCGCACGGTGACCTCGACCTTGGTGTGACGTTTCGCAAACGCGCCGAGCGCCCGCGACAGGATGGCGTGGCCATACTCCTCCGGGATGCCGATGCGCACCGGTCCGCCGAGCGGTGCCGCCGCCATCGACGCCGCCGTTTCGTCGAGCAGCGAGACGATGCGCCGGGCATTGACGATGAGTTCGCCGCCGCGCCGCGTCAGTGCGACGCCGCGCGAGCCGCGCTCAAACAGGCTGTCGCCGATCATTTCCTCGAGCTTCTTCATCTGCATCGACACGGCCGACTGGGTGCGCCCGGCCTGCTCGGCCGCACGGGTGAAATTGCCGGCCTCGGCGATGGCGACGAAGGTGCGCAGGAGATCGCTGTCGAGGGTTGGACGCATGCTATCCATCATAAGCGGATTTGATTGCAGGCATCATTCCAATTCGTTTGCAACATGTCAAATGCCGGACGATAGTTGCCTTACCCATTGGATATGCGGCTGCGAAATCGGCTGCGGACAATCAACGAGTCCTCACTCGTACCCGCTGCCCGAAACGGTGGCGGGTTCTTTTTGATCTGGAGGCGGGCTGCTTCGGATCGTACGCGCAGGAGCCGGGACGCAGATGCGGAGTAGGATGGTGCGCGGCATCCTGAGCCTGTGCCTGGGCGTGCTGGTGTTCTCGCTGCAGGACCCGCTCGTCAAGGCCGTGTCGAGCGGCTATCCGGTGACCGAGGTGATGGCGATCCGCTCGATCGTCGCCCTGCCGATCCTGATCATTCTCGTCCACGCCGATGTCGGGCTGTCGGCAATCCTGTCGAAGCGGTTCGGCTTGCTGACGATCCGCGCGTTCATCCAGTTTACCTCGTACACGGTCTATTATCTGGCCATCGCGGCGCTGCCGCTGGCCGACGCGGTGGCGCTTTATTTCATGGCGCCGCTGTTCATCATGGCGCTGGCCGGACCCTATCTCGGCGAACGCGTCTCCTGGCGAACGCTGGCGACGGTGCTGATCGGGCTGCTTGGCGTCATCGTGATGGTGCGCCCCGGCGCCGGCCTGTTCGACTGGGCAGCCCTGCTGTCGCTCGGCTCGGCGGCACTCTACGGCTTCTCGCAGCTGATGGCGCGCAAGATCGGCGACACCGAATCGTCCACCGTCATGGCCTTCTACCAGAACGGCGCCTATCTCATCGGCGCTGCCGTGGTTGCCGGCACGTTCCATCTGGCCGGCATAAGTCACGCCGTCCACCCCAGCGTCGAATTCCTGGTGCGTCCATGGATATGGCCGACGCTGCCGGATTTCCTCAAGATGGCCGCCTGCGGTTTCGTCGCCTCGGCCGGCATGATCCTTCTGTCGCAGGGCTACCGGCTGGCGCCGGCCAACCGGGTAGCGACCTTCGAATACACCGGCATTCTGTGGTCGCCGCTCTGGGGTTTCCTGTTCTTCGCCGAGGTGCCGCGGTCGACCACCGTGATTGGCGCGGCGCTGATCATCGGCGCCGGCCTGCTCGCGCTCAACACCGAGCGGCGCAAGACCACTGCGCCCGTCCTTGCCGCCGCCGATCCGGTCTGATCAGGCGAAGCAGATCAGCGCGCGCTCGACGCGCGAGCGGATTTCGGCCAGCGTGAACGGCTTCTGCACGACATCGAGGATGATGCCGTTCAACTCCTCGGCGCGCTCGCGCTGGTCGGCATAACCGGTCATCAGCATGATCTTCATCGCCGGAAAAAGGGCGGCGGCCGCGATCGCCATCTCGATGCCGTCCATCTCCGGCATGCGGATGTCGGAGACGACGAGATCGTAGCCGCCATGAGCGGCGCGGATCAGCGCCAAGCCCTGGGCACCGTCGGCGGCGATATCGATTGCGTGGCCTGCACGCTCAAGCGCGCGGGCAGCGAGGGTACGGACGGACTCATCGTCCTCGACGATCAAAAGCTTTGCCATGGCCGGCAATTTGGCCGCGAAAAGTTGACTTTTCCTGAAAGGACCCAGCCCCTGACCGGGCTAATTTTTCCGGCGTCGTTAAGGCCTTTTTCAGCACTTGTCGGCGCAAGGCAGCGGCCTCAGGCATCGCCTTTCACGACACCCACGAACGGCAATTCACGGAAGGCGTGCGCGACATCCATGCCGTAACCGACGACGAAATAATCGGGGCAGTCGAAGCCGACATAGTCGGCGACGAGCGCGGTCTGGCGGCGCATGCGCTTGTCGAGCAGCACGGCGATGGAACAGCTCTTCGCGCCGCGCGACAGCATCAGATCGCGGGTGAAGGTCAGTGTCTTGCCCGATTCCAGAATGTCGTCGATCAGCAGCACGTCGCGGCCGGCGACCTCATTGTCGATGTCGCGCAGCACCCTCACCTCGCCGCTGGTGGTGCCGGCGCCATAGCTGGAAATGAAGATGAACTCGACCTCCGGCGACAGGCCGACATCGTGCATGGCGCGGATCAGGTCGGCGGCGAAGATGAACGAGCCTTTCAGCACCGAAATGACCAGGAGATCATGATAGTCGTGCCCGGCGATCTCCTTGGCGAGTTCGAGATTGCGCCGCGCGATCGCCGACGCCGAAAACAGGACTTCGATGTCCTTGTTGCGTACGATGGGCATTGGTGGTCTTCCCCGGTGATCGCCTACTCAGCGAAAGTAACCAAAACGGTCCTTACGCCGTTCTTAGGCACGTCGAGCCGGCTGGCAAAGCCGAATCTTTCGCCCGATGCCAGCGAAGGGCCGGATGTCCCCAACGTATAGCGGGTTATGCGCCCGTCATTGCCGGTCACGCGGATTTCGAGCGGCGGCATTGTCACCGGCCCCGCCCCGCCATTGGCGGCCTCGCCATCGACGAACAGCACCGGGTTGGCTCCCGAGGTGTCGACGTGCGAGGTGACGCGCGAAATGGTCAGCGCCGAGGCTTGCGCGCCGGACAGGAACGGTGCCTGGCGCACCAGCGCATGCCCGCCGGAAACCCAAAAGGCGGCCAAGGCGGCGCCGATGCCGGCGATCCAGAAGATCGGCCCGCCGCGCGCGGCCGGCGGCCGTTCCGCCGGCGCTTCCGGCTTGCGCAGCATGTCCATGCCCTCGATCGGCGGCGTGACAATCAGGCGCGGCGGCGGTGAAACGCTTTCCACGGCAGGGACAAGGCGCGGCATCACTTCATAGTCGGCTTCAACGATATCAGCGGCCGGGCCGCGCACGATCCGCTCCGCCGCGACAATTGCCGGGGGATCGGTCATGATTTCGCCGGAAACCGGGCGCGCGGTTCGTTCCTCAGCCATCATGGCCCCGTTATTGCGCGTGTTCGCTTTTCGTTTCTTTTGCGTAAACAAAAATGGTTAACGCTTCCCCACCGGAGCCCTCGTGACGCGCCGAAACAAGCCAGAAATTAACCGCCGGTTAACCATGCCGGCCGATGGTCTTTTCGCAGAACGGGCAGGCGCTGCGCTGCCAGGAATTTCAGGTCGTCGAAATTGATTCGCTTCGAAAATGTCGGCCTCCGCTATGGCATGGGTCCGGAAATCCTCCGCGACATCTCCCTGCACATCCCGGAGCGCTCCTTCCAGTTCCTGAGCGGACCCTCGGGCGCCGGCAAGACGACGTTGCTGCGCCTTCTGTTCATGTCGCTGAAGCCGACGCGCGGGTTGATCACCATTTTCGGCAAGGACCGTTCGCGTATTTCGCGCACCGAACTGCCGCATTTGCGCCGCCGCATCGGCGTGGTGTTCCAGGATTTTCGCCTGCTCGACCACATGACCACCTATGAAAATGTCGCGCTGCCGCTGCGCGTGCGCGGGCGCGAGGAAGCGAGCTACCGCACCGATGTCACGGAACTGCTGAAATGGGTGGGGCTGGGCGAGCGCATGCATGTGCTTCCGCCGGTCCTGTCGGGTGGCGAGAAACAGCGCGCCGCCATCGCGCGCGCCCTGATCGAACAGCCCGAGATCCTGCTTGCCGACGAACCGACCGGCAATGTCGATCCGCCGCTCGCGCGGCGGCTGCTGCGCCTCTTCATCGAGCTCAATCGTCTCGGTACAGCGGTGGTGATCGCCACCCATGACCTTGGCCTGATGGAACAGGTCGATGCACGCCGCATGATCCTGGCCGGCGGAAGGCTGGACATCTATGACTGATCTGTCCGCCGAACACCTCGAAGAGCATGAGCAGGAAGCCGAGGCGGCCGAAGCAAGGCCGCGCGCCCAGCGCCGTATGGCGCCGATCGTCCCGGCGCAGAACATCGCCGGGCGGGCGCTCGTCCTGGTCATCGCCATCATGACCTTCCTGTCCTGCCTGACCTTCGGCGCGGTGACGCTGGTGCGCGACACCGCCTCGGTCTGGGAGAACCAGATCTCGCGCGAGGCGACGATCCAGATCAAACCGGCCGACGGCCTCGACATGGAGGCCGCCCTTGCCCTGGCCTCGCGGATCGCCGGCGAATCCCCCGGTGTGAAGTCGACGAAGATCATCGACCGCGATGCGACCGCCAGGCTGCTGGAGCCATGGCTTGGTTCGGGCCTCAACATCGACGAGCTGCCGGTGCCGCGCCTGATCATTGTCACCATCGACGAGAACAGCCCGCCCGATTTCGCAGCCATGCGCGCCGCCATCACGCCGAAACTGCCGAGTGCATCGCTCGACGATCACCGCACCTGGGTCGACCGGCTGGTGGCCATGGCGCGCACCACGGTGACCATCGGCATTGCCGTGCTGGCCCTGATGCTGTCGGCGACGGTGCTGACCGTGGTGTTCGCGACCCGCGGCGCCATGGCCGGCAACGGCCATATCATCGAGGTGCTGCATTTCGTCGGCGCCGAGGCAGCTTTCATCGCGCGCGAATTCCGTCGGCATTTCCTGGTCACCGGCATGAAGGGCGCGGCCGCCGGCGGTGCTGCGGCGGTGCTGGTCTTCATCGTCTTTTCCTGGTGGTCGTCACGCAATATGGCGACGCCGCAGGCGGACCAGGCGACTGCCCTGTTCGGCAATTTCGCCATCGGCTCGGCGGGCTATCTCGGCGTCGTCCTCATGGTGCTGGTGATCGGCGCGCTGACGGCGGCAACCTCGCATGCCACCGTCGTTGCCTATCTCAGCGACATCGATGTTCGCCAACCAGACGCATGAAAGGCAACTTGCTCTGGCGGAAATCGAAGCAGGCTCATCACGGATCGAGAAACGGCGTAACGCAAAGTGCGTCTTTTAACTACCAAAGGCCGCATTTCAGGATTAACCATATGGTCATGGACGTGCGGGAATCGACCGGGACGGCTGGGCAGATGCCAGTGGTGGTTGCTCGTTTGCGCGACCACGGCGGAGTTAGCCGTTTAAGAACCGCACTGCGGATATCCGCTCTCTGCCTCCTCGTTCTCGCAACGCTGTTTGCCGGCGGCTTCGGCTGGTTCGCCAACAAGGTCGCGCATCTCACCACGCCCGCCAATCCGGCCAGGGCCGATGCCATCATCGTGCTCACCGGCGGCCAGTCGCGCCTTGACGCCGCGATGGACCTGCTGGCATCCGGCAAGGGCGAGCGGCTTTTGATCAGCGGCGTGCATCCGTCGGCCAGCCGGCGCCAGCTCCAGGCAGCCACCGGCGGCGACAAGAACCTGTTTTCCTGCTGCGTCGACATCGACCGCGCCGCGCTCGACACGATCGGTAATGCCGAGGAAAGCGCCAAATGGGTCGAGAGCCATGCCTATGGCACGGTGATCCTGGTCACCAACAATTACCACATGCCGCGCAGCCTGCTGGAAATGGGCCGCCTGCTGCATGGCGCCAAGCTGGAACCCTATCCAGTGGTCAATTCCAATCTCGACAATGGTGGCTGGCTGACCAAGCCGCGGGCGTTGCGCGTGCTGTTCACCGAATACACCAAATATCTGCTGGCGCTGGCGCGCGGCATCGTGCCGGTGAAACCGACCCCGGACGGCATTGCGCTGGCCGAGACCGCGGCCGGCGGCTGAGCCCCGGTCGCTCCATCATCATTCCTTGTCGGTCCCCTTCGACGCGGCTTCCAGCTGCATGATCTGCTGTTCGAGCTGCTGGATGCGCCTGTCCCGCTCGCCAAGCACCGCTGCCACATCGGCCGCCTCGAAGCGCTGCGGGATGTGTTGCGGGCAATTCGCATCCCAGGCCGAAACGGTTAACAGGATGACCTGCTCGGGCCGCGCCTTGTAATCCTGCGGCATCAGCCTCGCCATCAGCTCGGCATCGTTCTCGACGACGCGCGCCGTGCCCCAGATCTTGATGCGTTGCCGCAGCATGTAGTCGATCAGGAACAGGAAGGCGCGTGGATTGTCCGCCAGATTGCCTTGCGTGATGAACTGCCTGTTGCCGGAAAAATCCGCGAAGCCGATCGTCCTTTCGTCCAGCACCTTGAGAAAGCCGGCCGGGCCGCCGCGATGCTGGATGTAGGGCTGGCCATCGCCATTGGCCGTCGACAGGAAGGCACTGGTCTGCAGCTCAATGAAGGCGGCAAGGTCCGGCGTGATGACGTCTTGCCAGCCACCACGTTCCTCGACGCGGGCATAGGACTGGCGCGAACCCTTGCGCGCCTGGATCGCCTTGACGGTCGGCGTGAAGGCGACATCGCTGGTGAAAGTATGTGCGTTCATCGAAGCCTCCTTGCTGGACGACGCTACTAAAGCCCGACCGCCGAGAGCGACGGATGGTCGTCCGGGCGGCGGCCAAGCGGCCAATGATATTTGCGGTCAGCCTCGCCGATCGGCAGGTCGTTGATGCTGGCGATGCGCAGGCGCATCAGACCATGCTCGTCGAACTCCCAGTTCTCATTGCCATAGCTGCGGAACCAGGAGCCGCTGTCGTCGTGCCATTCATAGGCAAAGCGCACGGCGATGCGATTGCCGTGGAAGGCCCAGACCTCCTTGATGAGCCGGTAGTCGAGCTCGCGGCTCCATTTGCGCGTCAGGAAAGCCTGGATGGCAAAGCGGCCCTGCAGGAATTCGGCGCGGTTGCGCCAGCGGCTGTCGGTCGTATAGGCGAGCGCCACCCGTTCCGGATCGCGCGAGTTCCACGCATCCTCGGCCATACGGGCCTTTTGCGCCGCGCTCTCGGCGGTGAAGGGCGGAAGGGGTGGGCGGTTTTCAGACATAAGAACTCCATTGCGCGGTCATGCGGCGGACTCGACTTATAATCCCTTCCATTCCTGAAATGCAGAGTGCATAATTGCAATCACTCCTTCCATTTTCTGGGAGAAATGATGGATCGTCTCGAAGCGATGTCGCTCTTTGTCGCGGCGGTGGAGGTCGGCAGCCTTTCCGCCGCGGCCCGCCATTTCGGCATTCCGCTGGCCACCGTCAGCCGCAAGGTTTCCGATCTCGAACGCCATCTCAACACCCGGCTCCTGAACCGCTCGACGCGCCGGCTGACGCCGACCGATGCCGGCGAGGCCTATCTTGCGGCCTGCCGCCGCATCCTCGATGACGTTGGCGAGGCCGAACGCGCCGCCGCCGGCGAGTACAGTGCTCCGACCGGTGAACTGGCCATCACCGCGCCGGTCGTCTTCGGTCGTCTCCATGTGCTGCCGGTGGTCACCGGCTTTCTCTCGGCCTATCCCGACGTGGATATCCGCCTGACCCTGGCGGACCGCATAACCCAGCTGGCCGAGGACCATTTCGACCTCGCGCTGCGCATCGGCCAGTTGCCGGATTCGAGCCTGGTCGCCATCGGCGTCGGCTCGATTCGCCGCGTCGTCTGCGCCAGCCCCGCCTATCTGGCCGAGCACGGCACGCCCACGATTCCGGAAGATCTAGGCACTCACAGTTGCATCACCTTCGAGGGACTTTCCTCCTCCGCCCCGTGGAGCTTCGCCCGAGGCAAGACGGACATCACCGTCCAGGTCCGCGCGCGCCTGCAGGTCAACACCGCCGAGGCGGCGATCGATGCCGCGATTGCCGGCGTCGGGCTGACGAAAGTGCTTTCCTATCAGGTCCATGCCGCCGTGCGGTCCGGCATGCTGCGCGTCGTGCTGGAAGAGTTCGAGCCCGAACCGTGGCCGGTCAGCCTGGTGCGTGCGGGCCACGGCCTGCTGCCGGTCAAGCTGCGCGCCTTTCTCGACTTTGCCGCACCGCGTCTGAAGGAGCGGCTGGCGCGATTGGGATAACGTGCCTGCGCTGGCGTAAGCCATGCTTCAGCATCGGCCGGGACACTGCCGTGCCATTTCCTTTTTTCCCGCGCTTGGTGTAACCAACGCACACTTCCTCACCGGACCTCCCTCATGCTCTATGTCAGATCGCTGGCGTTCAATTTCGTCTTCTACGTCAATCTGATCGTCCAGATGATCCTCTGGACCCCCTATTATTTCCTGTCGCCCCGCCACCGCGCCTGGTTCGTGCCGAAATTCTGGTCACGCAGCTGCATGTGGCTCTACGACAAGATCGCCGGAACGAAGAACGACATCACCGGCCAGGAAAACCTGCCCGAAGGCTCCTTTATCCTGGCGCCCAAGCACCAGTCGTTCTGGGATGCGATCGCCTTCTTCCCTTTCCTCCAGGACCCGCTCTACATCCTCAAGCGCGAACTGACCTGGATCCCGTTCTTCGGCTGGTACATCATGAAGATGCGCATGATCCCGGTCGATCGCGGCAGCCGCTCCAAGGCCTTGAAGGCGGTGGTCGCGGCGACCAAGCAAGAGATGGCGCGCAACCCGCGCCAGCTGATCATCTATCCCGAGGGCACACGCCGGGCGCCGGGCGACGAACCGGCCTACAAATACGGCATTGTCGAGATCTACGCGCAGTTGGGCGTGCCCGTCGTGCCTGTGGCCCATGTCGCCGGCCTCTATTGGCCGCGCCGCAAGTTCCTGCGTTATCCCGGCACCATCAAGGCGCGTTTCCTGCCGCCGATCCCCCCGGGCCTCGGCAAGGACGAGTTCATGGCGCGGCTGATCGGCGAGACCGAAGCCGCTTGCGACCAGCTCCTCATCGAGGCATCGCGCGCGCCCAACCCGCCCGCCTTCCCGCCGACGGCGTCAAAACGGCTGCGGGAGCTCGGCGCGAAGGCCTGAAAGCCTCCAGCCAGGCGATCAGCCGTAGACGGCCAGCAGCGTGGTCAGCACCAGCGTCGCGGCAAAGATCAGATTGATGATCCGCGAAGCGACAGGCCTGCGCAGGAAGCGGGCGAACGCCGCACCGGCAAGCAGCCAGACGGCATGGATGACAACGATCATCGCCGCGAGCACCGTCAGCTTCAGCCACGGGCCGAGTTCCGCGCCGTCCTGGCTCGACGAGGCGCCAGCGAACACGGCGGCGATCGCCACATAGGCTTTCGGGTTGGCGACAGCCAGCAGAAACCCGGCCAGCAAGGTGGGGCGCGCGGCGTCGGCCGTGCGTGCCGCCAGCGGCGGCGCCGTGGCGATCCTGATGGCGAGATAGAGGATGTAGGCTGCCGAGGCGACAACCAGCACCGGCGCCAGCTTCGGCATCGACCCAAGCACCGCCATGACCCCGGTCGTCACGACCAGCAGCACGGCGACCGTGCCGAGAACGATCCCGAAGGTATAGCGCAGCGAATCGCGCAGGCCGAAGGCGGCGCCAACAGCGGTGACGCTTATCGTTGCCGGCCCTGGACTGCCCATGACCACCGTCGCGGCCAGCACCAGGGCGAGCAGAGGCCGCCAGAGCTGCGGCTGCGAAAGAAACGGCTCCGTCATCGCACCCTCTGACTTGCCAATGGCCAAGGACGCTATGGCAAGACGGGAGCGTGGTCTTGGACGTTCGTGCGTGCGGCGGCTGAAGCCTCAGTCGCTCGCCTTGTCGAGTTCGGCCATGTCGGCGGCGGTCAATTTCAACGACGCCGCCTTGATGAGGCTGTCCATCTGGCTGGGCTTGGTGGCGCTGGCGATCGGTGCGGTGACACCTGGCCGCGCGATTGCCCAGGCAAGAGCGACTTCCGCCTGTTTCGCCGAATGCTTGGCGGATATGGCATCCAGAGCGGACAGAATGCGCATGCCACGCGCGTTCAGATAGCTGCCGACGTCCTCGCCGCGTTCGCTTTGGCCGAGATCGGCCTCGCTGCGGTATTTGCCGCTCAAGAAGCCCTTGGCAAGGCTGAAATAGGTGATGACGCCGATATCCTCGGCCACGCACAGATCGCGCAACGGCCGGTCGAAGGAGGAGCGGTCGTAGAGATTGTATTCCGGCTGCAGCACATCGTAGCGCGGCAAGCTGCGCAGGCTCGCCACATCGAGCGCGGCGCGCAACTGGCCGGCGTCGAGGTTCGAGCAGCCGATATGGCGGACCTTGCCCTTGGCAAGCAGCTTCTCATAGGCGCCAAGCGTCTCCTCATAGGGCGTGGCCGGGTCCGGCCAGTGTGACAGATAGAGATCGATGACATCGGTCCGCAGCCGTTTCAGCGAGGCCTCGACGGCCTTTTCGATATAGGGGGCGGAGAGGTCCTTGTGCCCCTGCCCCATATCCGAGCCGACCTTGGTGATCACCACGACCTTGTCCCGGTTGCCACGGTCCTTCATCCAGTTGCCGATGATGGTTTCCGATTCACCGCCCTTGTTGCCGGGTACCCAGCGCGAATAGGCGTCGGCCGTATCGATGGCGTTCAGTCCGCCCGCGACGAAGCGGTCCAGCAGGTCGAAAGAGGTTTTCTCGTCGGCGGTCCAGCCGAAGACGTTGCCGCCCAGAACCAGCGGCGCGATGGACAGGTCGGTGCGACCGAGACGGCGTTTCTGCAAGATGGTTCTCCGTGATGATTGGGGCGCATGCCGCGCGCTGGCCAGGTTCGCAGCCTAAGCTAGGTCGTGCCGCGTCGAGGTCAAAGGCCTGACCGCCTCTTTCAGCAGAGCCAGTGCTTCACGATGGCGCTATCCCCCGTGCCACATCCTCCAGCCAATGGTCGCGGATGCCCAGTGCTTCCAGATGCTTCAGCGTGCTGAGCACATAATCCTCATTGTTGCCGGATTGGCCTGCCGCGCCACGCACCACCGCCGCCGCATGCGCGGCATCCAGCGCGCCGGCATATTGCTCATGCTTGCGGTCGACGATGTAGGCGACCGCTTGGACCGTGCCGCCGCCGTCGAGGCGGACCTTGAGCGTCCGCTCGAGATAGACGCTGGTGACGAGTTCGCGCTCACGCAGATAGGCGATCACCTCGTCGCGCAGCTCGCCGGGCACACGGAAAGCCAGGCCGACGCAGGAGCCTCCATGGTCGAGGCCAAGCACCAACCCGGGCCGCTGGCGCGTGCCACGGTGCACGAAGGAATAGACACAAAGCGAGCGGCGGTAGCCGTGCAAATGGGCGCGTCGCGTCTCGACATGTGCGAAACCCGGCCGCCAGATCAGCGAACCGTAGCCAAACACCCAAAAATCGCCCATATCGCCGTGCCTGATTGCAAAAAGAATGGCCACACCGCACCGGAAACCGGTGTTTTTCCGTCCGTCCCCGGCTACCTATTCGTCAATGTCCACCAGGTGTTGTCGGAATCGAAGGTCCGTCAACCAACACCGTGGGTTAATGAGAGCCAAAGCATGACGTCAAGTGACGAACGCCGACCAAAGTCCCGCCGCGGCCTGTTCTGGCTTGTGGCGTTCATCGTTATGCTGTTCGCCATCTACAGCGGGGGCTGGTTCTATCTGGCCAACAGGGTCAGGTCCGAGGCGGACAAGGCGGTCGCCACGCTCAACAAGAGCGGCATCGCAGCCGGCTGCGCCAATCTCCAGGTCAGCGGCTACCCCCTGAGCTTTACCGTCTCTTGCGACAATCTGGCGTATGAGGACGATGCCAAGAGCATTGCGGCCTCGGCCGGCTCCTTCAATGCCGTCGCCCAGATCATCCAGCCGTTGTCCCCGGTCGCCGATCTGCGCGGGCCGCTCAGGACTTCCGTCCCCGGCATGGTGCCGCTGTGGATCGACTGGGACAATCTGCAGGCCAGGGTCAAACTGTCATGGCCGCTGCCGCAGCGCATCGCGCTGCAGGCGGAAGGCCTGTCGGGCCAGACCGATCCGGCCGACGACACCGATCCGGTCGAACTGTTCAGCGCCGGCAGGGCGGCCGGCCAGCTGCAGCCGAACGGTCAGGACGTCGACTATCTCGGCAGCTTCACCGATCTGGAGATCGATCCGGATGCGATCGGCGGCCGCGTGCTGCCGGCGCTCGATGCCAGCGGCGACGCCACGTTGAAGAATGGTGTCGCGCTGATCGGAACGCAGGTGAAGAGCCTTCGCGGCGAAAGGGTCGAGATCCGCAACCTCGATTTGTCGTCAGGCACGGCGCGGGTCACCGTTTCCGGGCCGCTGTCGGTCGACGCCGAAGGCCTGGTCGACGCCGACCTGATGATCAGGATTAAGGATCCGAAGGCCGTGGCAGCCATCCTTGCCGGAGCCATACCCGAGCAGAAGAATGCGATCGAACAGGGTTTTGCAGCGCTCGCCATGCTGGGCAGCGAACCGTCGATGCCGCTGAAAGTGGTCAAGGGCAAGGCCTCGCTCGGCTTCATCCCGCTCGGCAAGATCAAGCCGGTGCAATAGCGGCGCCATGGCAAGACCCCCGAGGCTCCTCAGTGTCGGCGCGCTGACGTTGGACACCATCCTGCGTGTCGACACGCTGCCCACGCATCAGGGAAAGTTCATCGCCGCCGATGGCGTGCAGATCGCCTCGGGCATGGCCACCAGCGCTGGCTGCGCCGCGCACCGGCTGGGTGCCGAGGTGTCGCTGTGGGCGAGCGCCGGCGATGATGCGGTCGGCGATCAGCTGATCGCCGGGGTCGAGGCCGAGGGTATCGACTGCAGCTATGTCCGCCGCGTCAGCGGCGCCCGCTCGGCTTTGGCCTCGATCCTGGTCGACGCGCATGGCGAGCGCATCATCGTGCCTTTCTACGACAGCCTGGCCCAGGCCGATCCCGAGGCATTGCCTTTCACCGACATCACGGCCTTCGATGCCGTGCTCGTGGACGTGCGGTGGCCGGGTGCAGCGACACTTGCCCTCGAGGCGGCGCGCCCGGCCGGCCGGCCGGCAATCCTCGATGCCGACACGGCGCCGTTGCCGGTGCTGGAGCAGTTGTTGCCGCTGGCTTCGCACATCGTCGCCTCGGAGCCGGCGGTCCGCATCATATGCGGCCAGGCGCTGGACTTGGCGAGCGCTTGCGCTGACATGGCCTCCCGCACCGATGCGTTCGTCGCCGTTACCGGCGGCGCGGCAGGCACCTGGTGGTTCGATCGCGCGTCGGGATTGTCCCGCCATGTCGCGGCGCCAAGGATCAAGGCGGTCGACACGCTCGCCGCCGGCGACGTCTTTCACGGCGCCTTTGCCGTCGGACTGGCCGAGGCCATGCCGGTCGAGCAGGCCTTGCGCTTTGCAAGTGCCGCCGCCGCGCTCAAATGCCTGCGCTTTGGCGGCAGGCTCGGCGCGCCGGATCGGGCCGAGACGCTGGCGATGGTCACGGCGACCTGGCCCGAAACAGCCTAATTCTTCAACGGATGCTCTACCGCCTGACGGCCGAAATCGGGGGCGTCGATATCCTGGCCAGCCTCGATGATCGAGCGGCGCACGGCGCGGGTGCGGGTGAACAGGTCGAACAATTTGTCGCCGTCGCCCCAGCGGATCGCCCGCTGCAGGAATGCCAGATCTTCCGAGAACCGCGCCAGCATTTCGAGAATGGCGTCCTTGTTGTGCAGGCAGACGTCCCGCCACATGGTCGGGTCGGAGGCCGCCAGACGCGTGAAGTCACGAAAGCCGGAGGCGGAATATTTGATGACTTCCGTCTTGGTCACCGATTCCAGGTCGTCGGCGGTGCCGACGATGTTGTAGGCGATGATGTGCGGCAGATGCGAGACGATGGCGAGCGTCATGTCG
>NZ_PNOT02000117.1 GCF_002879535.1 Mesorhizobium intechi | reverse complement strand
GCCGGCCCTTTCGGCAGGATGATGGAGCCGTCAGATGATGACGACTTTGGTGCCGACCCTGACGCGGCTGTAGAGATCCATGACGTGCTCGTTGATCATGCGGAAGCAGCCATTGGAAGCGCTGGTTCCGATCGACTGCGGAGCGATGGTCCCGTGGATGCGAAGATGCGTGTCCTTCTTGCCGTCATAGAGGTAGATGGCGCGGGCGCCGAGCGGGTTCTGGCCGCCGCCGGGCATGCCGTCCTTGTACTGCCCGTAATGCTTGGGCTCGCGCTTCTGCATGTCGAGCGTCGGGATCCAGCGCGGCCATTCCTGCTTGTCGCCGACCGCGACCGTGCCCTTGAACTGCAGGCCTTCACGACCGACCGCGATGGCGTAGCGACGCGCGGTCGAAAACGATTCGACGAGATAGAGCCGGCGCGCGCTGGTGTCGATGACGATGGTGCCCGGCTCATAGCCGGTGAATTCCACATCCTGCGGCACGAATTCAGGCTTAACCTTGAACGGCTTCTTGGCGACCTTCTGGGCGAGAGCCTGGTCGAGAGCCCGCGTCTCGGGCAAATAGCTGATCGACGAGCCGGACGAGGTGCCGCCGAACAGGCCGGCGAACAGGCCGCGGCTCGGCTGCTTCTGGCCGATGACCTCGCTGCGAAGCTCACCGTTGTTGCCGGTCAGAGCGACATTCATCGCTTCTGCCGGAAGCGTCTCGGCTGACTGGATTGGTGCGATCGGTTCGATCGGCTCGATGACCTTCGTGGTCTTCTTGGCTGGCTTGGCGTCAGCCACTTCGGCCGTTGTAGACGCGCTCTTCCCCTTCTTAGCCAGGAAGGCCTGCCGTTCGGCGTCCGCCTTGGCCTTGGCCGCCTCGCGCATCGCCAGCTTCCTGGCTTCGAGCGCCTTGGTCTTGGCGTCTTCCTTGTCGGCGGCGATCTTGGCCTCGATTTTCTTGATCTGGGCGAGATCGTCCGGTGTCGGGCTTTTCTTTTTCTTGAGAAGCCTCAACTGCGCCGCATCGCTCTTGACTGCGACGTTGATGGCGTCGGTTCTGTCGACCGACTGATTGGCGGCCAAATTGGCCGGCACGCCGGCGAAAGCCGGGGAACTCAGGCCGAGTACGGCGCAGAGTCCCAGGAAAATGAAGCTGCGAAGCTGCATGGCGAAGATCCGATCGTTCAATGCTTGTTGCCAACGGCGTCGCCCGGCGTCCCCCAAGGACACCGGAAATGCCGCGCGCAATCTATAGTCGAATAAGCGCGGATGCCTCAAGCGTGAGACCACGCTGCCGCCCGTCGAATCTTCGTGATCGCGCAGCATTTGCCGCGACTGTGTTCAAACGATCACAGGTCGCGGTTTGGACCAGATGAACTTACTTGTTCGGAACCTGCGGTGCCGCGGGCGCGGTGTTGGTGGCGCCGTTGCTTGCCGGCGGCGTCGCACCGGAGGCGGGCGCGGTGGCCGGAGCCGCCGGCGCAGTCGTCGTCGCAGCGCCGTTGCCCGACGGCGGCGTCGGGGTGGTGCTGCCGGCCGGTGCCGGAGTCGTCGTGCCAGGCAACTGGTTGAGCACGCCCTTGCCGGCGCCGTCCGAGGTCGCGGGGACCCGATCGAGAATGTCGATCGGCTTTTCGCCGTAACGGGCAATGATCGACAAGGTCAGCGACGTGACGAAGAAAGCCGCCGCCAGGATCGCCGTTGCCCGGGTCAACGCGTTGGCGGCGCCGCGCGCCGTCATGAAGCCCGATCCGCCACCAATGCCGAGGCCGCCGCCTTCGGAGCGTTGCAGCAGCACCACGCCGACGAGGGCGAGCACGACCATGAGATGGATGACGATCAATACGGTTTGCATAGTTTATCCTGGCAAGGCCTTGCCCGGCCGCGGACACGACCGGTGAATTGGAGGCGGCTCAATACAATGCTTTCACGGCATTTCCAAGCCCGTGGCCGGAATATGGGAAGCAACGCGCCCTTTGCAACGAATTTGGACGGGATCAGCCCCGTCCTTCGTCGTGAAACTTACCCTGAAATGCTGCGATAGGCCTCGGCGATACCGAGGAAATCGGCTGCTTTCAGGCTGGCGCCGCCGACCAGGGCGCCATCGACATTCCTGACGCCCAGCAGTTCCACCGCGTTGGACGGCTTGACCGAGCCGCCGTAAAGAATGCGCATCTTGGCGGCAGTCGCACCAAGCTTCTCCGAGAGCCTTTCGCGAATATGCGCATGCGCTTCGGCCACATCGGCCTCGGTCGGCGTCAGGCCGGTGCCGATCGCCCATACCGGCTCATAGGCAATGACGGTGTTGGATGGCGTCGCACTCGGCGGCACCGAGCCGGCGACCTGGCGCGACAACACGTCGAGCGTGGCGCCCGCTTCACGCTGTTGCTGCGTCTCGCCGATGCAAATGATGGCCACGAGCCCGGCACGCCATGCGGCGGCGGCCTTGGCCTGGACCATCGCATCGTCCTCGCCGCGTTGTTCGCGGCATTCGGAATGGCCGACAATGACATGGCTCGCGCCGGCGTCCTTCAGCATCTCCGCCGAGATGCAGCCGGTGTAGGCGCCGCTCTCCTTGGTATGGCAATCCTCGCCGCCGGCATGGACCGGCGTGCGCGACAGAATCTCCGCTGCATGTGAGAGCAGCGTCGCGGGAACGCAGACCAGGGCTTCGGTCTCCGCGTCGAGCCCGCTCATGAAACCGTTGCCGATCATCCTGAGCTCGTTCAGCGAAGCGCTGGTGCCGTTCATTTTCCAGTTGCCGGCGACAAGCGGGCGAATTCCTGGCGTCATGGTCTGCTTCTCCGGGCAATATCAGGCTCTGGCCCTCACTACCAAAATCAGGCCACAAAGCAATCGACAGTGGGCCGGAAGGGCGCTATTGCGCTTGTTTCAGACTCAGCGCATGCGAAAATGCGCATAAATCGGAAGTAACGATGCTTGGTGTATTGAGAAGCGCGGCGGGTACATGGGTCGCGAAGACATTGCTTTCGCTGCTGGTGGTCAGTTTCGCCGCCTGGGGCATCTCCGGGCGGCTGATGGGCGGCTTTGCCGGCCACGATTCGGTGATTACGGCGGGTGGCACCAAGGTATCGATCAACGAATACCGCCTCGCCTATGATCGCCAGCTCGCCGTCATGTCGCAGCAGTTCGGTCAGCGCCTCACCCACGAACAGGCAAAGGCGCTCGGCATCGATAACCAGGTCCTGGCTCAGCTTGTCTCCGGCGCAGTGCTCGACGAACAGGCCCGCAAGCTTGGCCTCGGCCTGTCCAAGGACCGACTGGCCGAACTGACGCGCGAAGACCCGGCGTTCAAGGGCCCAGGCGGCGAGTTCGACAGGAGAACATTCGAGTACATGCTGCGCCAGGTCGGCATGCGGCCCGAGGATTACCTGAAGAACCGCGCACAGGTGGCTGTGCGCCAGCAGATCGTCGAGGCCGTCTCGGACGGCCTCAAGGCGCCGGATGCTTTCTTCAAGGCGGTTGCGCTCTATCGCGGCGAGGACCGCACCGTTGACTATCTGGTATTGCCCAAGACGCTCGTCGAGCCGATCGAGGCACCGAGCGGCAGCGTGCTTCAGGCCTATTTCGAGGCCAACAAGAAGACCTACGCCGCACCCGAGTACCGCAAATTCTCCTATGTCCGCCTCGAGCCGGTGGACATCATGGATCCGACCGCCGTCACCGACCAGCAGGTCAATGACGATTACAACAAGAACAAGGCGCGCTACACCACGCCCGAAATGCGCACGATCGAGCAGCTTGTGTTCAAGACGCCGGATGCGGCCAAGGCCGCGCTCGATTCGCTCAAGGCCGGCGCCACTTTCGAAAAGCTGGTGACGGCCGAAGGCAAGACCCCGGCCGACACGCTGCTCGGCACGGTGGCCAAGGACAAGATCGCCGACAAGGCGGTTGCCGATGCCGCCTTTGCGCTCAACGCCAATGAAGTCAGCCAGGTCGTCCAGGGCGCCTTCGGTCCGGTGCTGCTGCGCGTTACCGAGATCAAGCCCGAGGTGGTGAAGCCGCTCGCTGAAGTGTCCGACCAGATCCGCAAGGACCTGGCGCTGGGCGAGGCAAGCCGTATCCTTTTGGACGTGCACGACAATTACGAAGACACCCGCGCCTCCGGCAGTTCGCTGGCCGACGCGGCCGCCAAGCTGAAGTTGAAGGACGTCACAATAGACGGCATCGATCGCAACGGCCTCAGGCCGGACGGCTCCATCGTCAAGGATCTGCCGGAATCGCCGGCGCTGATCAAGGCGGTATTTGACGCCGAACCCAAAACCGAAAATGAAGCCCTGACCACGGCCGACAACGGCTTCATCTTCTATG
>NZ_PNOT02000120.1 GCF_002879535.1 Mesorhizobium intechi | reverse complement strand
TCCCTGGCCTTCGTGGAAACCGCCCTCGCCGCGCTCAGACCCGCCGCCATCATCACCGCGACCGCCTTTGCCTCCGGCGCCGAACCCGGCGTCGAAACCTTGTTCGACCGCGCCGGCGTGGCGGTCTTCCAGGTCATCGTTGCCACCACCCGCCGCGAAGTGTGGGAAAACAACCAGCGCGGCCTGGCCCCTGCCGACCTCGCCATGCATGTCGTGCTGCCAGAGTTAGACGGCCGCATCCTCGCCGGCGCGATTTCCTTCAAGGGCGAAAGCCATGTCGATCCCGCGCTTGGCCACCGCGCCTTCGCCAACCGGCCGGAACCGGATCGTGTCGCGCAGGTCTCTGACCGCGTGGCAGCCTTCATCAAGTTGCAGGAAACGCCCCGAGCCGAGCGCAAGCTGGCCGTGCTGATCCCGGATTACCCAAGCGCTCCCGGCCGTACCGGCTATGCCGTCGGCCTCGACGTGCCGTCCAGCGTGCTGGCCATGCTGCATGACCTGAAGGAGCAGGGCTACGGCGTTGAAGGGATTCCGCAATCGCCGCGTGAATTGCTGGATTTGCTGGAGCAGGGCAAGCAAGGGCTGACACTGACGCAGTATCTGGACGCATCGAAAGAGTTGCCCGCTGAGGCAATTGCTGCCGTTGAAGCGGCTTGGGGGAAAGCTGAAGGCGGGACACATCAACCTTCACCACCAAACAAAGAATACCTCCGCTTCCGCGCCGCCACCTTCGGCAACATCACGGTAGCCCTCGCCCCCGATCGCGGCCGCTCGGCCGATCGCCGCTCCGACTACCACGATCCAACGCTGCCGCCGCGTCACGCCTTGCTCGCCTTCGGCCTGTGGCTGCGCAAATCGCTCGGCATGCACGCCCTGATCCATGTCGGCGCCCATGGCACGCTGGAATGGCTGCCGGGTAAGACCGTTGCGCTGTCGCAAAGCTGCTTCCCCGAGATCGTCACCGGCGGCCTGCCCGTCATCTATCCCTTCATCGTCTCCAATCCCGGCGAGGCCGCACAGGCCAAGCGGCGCATCGCCGCCGTTACTCTCGGCCATCTGCCGCCGCCGCTGACTGGCGCCGGCTTGGATGAAGATCAGCACAAACTCGAACGCCTGGTCGACGAATACGCCCAGGCCGACGGGCTCGATCGCCGCCGCCGCGACCGCCTGGCCAAACTGATCGTCGACACGGCGCAAAAGACCGGCCTCGCCGCCGAAGCCGGGGTCGCTAGGACCGACGCGCCCGACGAGGCGCTGCGTCGCATCGACGCCTGGCTCTGCGATCTCAAGGACTTCGCCATCAAGGACGGGTTGCATATTTACGGCCGCGCGGCTGAGGACGAGCCCGACGCCATGCGCCGCCAAAGCGCCGAGGCTGAAAAGGCCGCACTGCTTGCCGCGCTCGATGGCCGCCACGTCAAGGCCGGGCCGGCCGGTGCGCCGGCGCGCGGCCGCTCCGACGTGCTGCCCACCGGCCGCAATTTGTTCACGTCGGATCCCCGCACCATGCCGACGCCGACCGCCTATGATCTGGGCAAGGCGGCGGCCGAAGAAGTGGTGCGCGGCTATCTGCAATCGCATGGCGACTGGCCGCGTTCGCTGGTCATCGATCTCTGGGGTTCGGCATCGCTGCGCACCGGCGGCGAGGAGATCGCGCAAGGCCTGGCGCTGATGGGCTGCCGGCCGCAATGGGATGCCGCCACCGGCCGCGTCACCGGCATCGAAGTGCTGCCGCCGGCCACGCTCGGCCGCCCGCGTGTCGACGTCACCTGGCGCATATCGGGCCTGTTCCGCGACATGTTCCCGACCCAGATCGCGCTCATCGACGCGGCCGCCACCGCCGTTGCCGCCCGCGACGAGGATGATTCGGAAAACCCGCTCGCGGCCAGGACCCGTGCGGATGGCAAGATCAGCCCACGCATCTTCGGCACCTCGCCCGGCAACTATGGCGCCGGCGTCGAGGATCTTTTGTCCAGTGGTGACTGGGGTACGCGCGAAGAGATCGGCCGCGCCTATCTCGACGCCACCTCGCATGCCTATGGCGGCGCCGGCGGCGAAGGCATCTCGGCGCCCGGCGCGTTCGAAACCCGCATCGCCGAGGCAGATCTTCTGGTCCACACCGGCGACGACCCAGGCCGCGACATTTTGGAAGGCTCCGCCGACGTCGCTTTCATCGGCGGTTTTTCAGCCGCGCTTGCCGCGCTTGGCCGGAACGCCGATGTCATCGTGCTCGACACGACAGACCCCCAAAAGCCGACGCCGCGCTCGGTCGGTGACGCGGTGTCGCGCGTGGTGCGCGCCCGCGCCGTCAATGCGCGCTTCATTGCCGGCCAGATGCGGCACGGCCCGCGCGGCGCCTCTGAATTCGCCGAGACGGTCGACCGGCTGGTCGGCTTCGCCGAAACCACGCATGCCATATCGGGGGCACTGATCGAGGCCGTGCACGACGCCTATGTCGGCGACGCGGAAGTCCGCGCCTTTATCCTTCGGGAAAACCCGGCCGCCGCCAAAGTCATTGCCGAACGTTTTCTCGCGGCGCGCCGACGCGGCCTCTGGCACCCCTTGCGCAATTCCATCGACGACGATCTCGCCGCGCTGATCACCGAGGCCGAGGCGCTGGGAGTGGCGGCATGAACGCCTTCTCGCGTCGCGGCGCCTGCCCGGCTTTGTCGGCGCCGATGCAGACGGGCGATGGGCTGCTGGTGCGGCTCAACCCGGTTTATGGAGGATTGTCGCCGAAGCTTTTGATCGGTCTGGCCGAATCCGCCCTGCGGCATGGCAACGGCATCATGGAAGTGACCGCGCGTGGAAGCTTGCAGATTCGCGGGTTGACGGCGGCAAGTGCGGCGCTGCTCGCGGCGGAGGTCGATGCGCTGGGCATTACGGTGCGGACCGGCGTGCCGGTCGAGACGGGGCCGCTGGCGGGCATCGACCCGCAGGAGATTGCCGATCCACGACCGCTGGCTGAGCGGATCAGGGTGGCGGTCGAGGACGCCGGGCTGACGCCAAGGCTGGGGCCGAAGGTGTCGGTCATCGTCGACGGCGGCGGGCAGCTAGGCATGGATGCATTGACGGCCGATGTGCGGTTGAAGGCGGTGCGGGCCGACAACGACATCATCTGGAGCGTATCGGTCGCCGGCGACGGCCGAAACGCGAAGGTATTGGCAAGTGCCGATGCGGATGCCGCCAGAGACATCGCCGTCGCTACGCTCAGGATGGTCGCCGAAAGGGGCCGCGAAGCGCATGCGAGAGATTTGTCGGAGAGGCAATTGGCCTCTCTCGCAGGCTGGCATTCTGTCACGCCCCCCTCTGTCCTGCCGGACATGTCCGGCAGGACAGAGGGGGGCACCCCGCGCAAACCTATCGGTCTTTTCCCCTTGGCCGGCGACATTTTCGCCCTCGGCATCGCTCTCCCCTACGGCAGCATGCCGGCTGATAAAGTCATCGCCCTCGCCCAGCACGCCCTTTCCCTTGGCACCACCGAAATCCGTCTCGCCCCGGGCCGTGCCTTGCTATTCGTTGGTCAGCCAGACGCGGCTTGCACAAGCCTCCAAGCCACCGCGGCCGCCCTCGGCTTCGTCACCTCCGCCTCCGATCCGCGCACGCACATCGCCGCCTGCCCCGGCTCGCCGGCTTGCGCCTCCGGCCGCATCGCCACCCGCGCCATCGCCGACACGATCGCCGCCGAAAACGCCGACATCCTCGACTTCACCCTGCACATTTCCGGCTGCGCGAAGGGCTGCGCGCATCCTGGCCCTGCGGCGCTCACGATCGTGGGCGGCGAAAATGGAGCCGGACTTGTCGTGAACGCGACGGCAAAGGCCCTTCCTGCGGGCTACAGGCCGGGCTATGACGCCGCGCGCGGCATCGGTCGCGTCTCGGCGGTGATCCGCAGCGCACGATTTCAGGGCGAGACCGCCGCCGCTTGCCTGACAAGGCTCGCGCCGGCAGCAATCGCCGAGACTTACCGACAGGCCCAAACCAAAAACACGGAAATGAGCATGGCCGCCTACGACTACATCCACGACGGCACCGCGATCTACGAGCGCTCCTTCGCCATCATCCGCGCCGAAGCTGACCTTTCGCGTTTCTCGGAAGCAGAGGCCGATGTGGCGACCCGCATGATCCATGCCTGCGGCCAAGTAGAGGCATCGAGCCATTTCGTTTTCTCGCCTGACTTCGTCGCCGCCGCGCGCGCGGCTCTTGCTGGCGGCGCGCCGATCTTCTGCGACGCGGAAATGGTCTCCCATGGCGTCACCCGCACTCGGCTTCCGGCCGGCAACGAGGTGATCTGCACACTGCGCGACCCGCGCACGCACGACATCGCCAAAGCCATCGGCAACACCCGCTCCGCCGCCGCGATCGACCTGTGGGGCGAACGCATTGCCGGCTCCGTCGTCGCAATCGGAAATGCGCCGACCGCGCTCTTCTATCTCCTGGAGAAGCTGCGTGACGGCGCGCCGAAGCCGGCGGCCATCATCGGCATGCCTGTGGGCTTCGTCGGCGCCGCCGAATCGAAGGATGCGCTGGCCGAGAATTCCTACGGCGTGCCCTATGCCATTGTGCGCGGCAGGCTCGGCGGCAGCGCCATGACCGCCGCCGCGCTCAATTCCCTGGCGAGGCCGGGCCTGTGAACGCACTTCCCAAAGGCAGGCTCGTTGGTGTCGGCACGGGTCCCGGCGATCCCGAACTGTTGACGCTGAAGGCCGCTCGGGCCTTGGCCGGGGCCGATGTCGTTGCCTATTTCGCCAAGCGCGGCAACAACAGCAACGCGCGTGCCATCGTCGAGGCCCGCTTCCGGCCTGACATGCTGGAATTGCCGTTGCTCTATCCCGTCACCACGGAGATCGACAAGGATCACGAGGACTACCGCTCGCAGATTACCGATTTCTACGAGGAGGCGGCGGGAAAGGTCGCCGAACATCTCGAAGCAGGCAGAATGGTAGCCGTCCTGTCCGAAGGCGACCCGCTGTTCTATGGCTCCTACATGCATCTGCATGTGCGCCTCGCCCATCGTTTCCCGACCGAGGTCATCCCCGGCGTCACCGCTATGTCCGGCTGCTGGTCGCAGACCGGTGTGCCGATCGTCCAGGGCGACGATGTGCTGACCGTGCTGCCCGGCACGATGAGCGAATTCGAGTTGACCCGTCGGCTGGCCGACACCGATGCAGCCGTCATCATGAAGGTCGGCCGCAACCTGCCCAAGATAAGGCGTGCGCTGGAGGCCGCCGGCAAGCTGACCCGCGCCGTCTATGTCGAGCGCGGCACCATGGCCGGCAGCGTCTCGATGAAGCTCGCCGACAAACAGGACGACAAGGCGCCCTACTTCGCCATCATATTGGTCGCCGGCTGGTCCGGCCGGCCCGGTGCGCCGGGAGCGCAGGCATGAGCGGCCGTCTCACCGTCATCGGCCTCGGGCCTGGCAAGGCCGATCAGGTCACCCCTGAAGCCAGCCGCGCCGTGGCCGAAGCGAAATTCTTCTATGGCTACAAGCCCTATCTCGACCGGCTCGAACTGCGCCCGGACCAGACCCGTGTCGCCTCCGACAATCGCGAGGAACTCGCCCGCTCCAAGGATGCCTTGATCAAGGCCGCCGAGGGCCATGACGTCGCAGTGGTCTCCGGCGGCGATCCCGGCGTCTTTGCCATGGCGGCCGCCGTGTGCGAGGCGATCGAGGCCGGCCCGGCCGAATGGCGCACGGTCGATGTCGCCGTCGTGCCCGGCATCACCGCAATGCTCGCCGTCGCCGCCCGTATCGGCGCGCCGCTCGGTCATGATTTCTGCGCCATTTCGCTGTCCGACAATCTGAAGCCCTGGGAGTTGATCGAACTGCGCCTTCTGGCCGCGGCCGGCGCCGGCTTCGTCATCGCGCTCTACAACCCGATCAGCAAGGCGCGCCCCTGGCAGCTTGGCCGCGCCTTCGAGTGCCTGACCGCGATCCTGCCCGGCACCACGCCGGTCATTTTCGGCCGCGCCGCCGGCCGTCCCGACGAGCGCATCGAGGTTTATCTGCTGGCCGATGTCGACGCGCAAAAGGCCGACATGGCGACCTGCATCATCATCGGCTCGCCGGAAACCCGGATCATCAAGCGCGGCGACAAACCGGCGCTCGTCTATACGCCACGCTCGGCGGCGGGCTCGACGAAATGATCGACCATCGCGGCGAGCTCATCGACGGTTTCAGCCGAAGGCACGTCCGGCAGATCAGGCCTGCGGACCATGACCACGTCGATGCCGAGCGCTCGCGCGGCGGCTATCTTGCCGTAAGTGGCGGCGCCGCCGCTGTTCTTGGAGACGACCACGTCGATGCGATGCCTTTCGAGCAGCACGCGTTCTTCCGCCTCGCCAAACGGCCCGCGCGCCAGCAGATAGGTCGCATCGGGCACGGCCAGCTTCGGCTCGACGGGATCGACGCTGCGAATGAGGTAGTGATGCCGGGGCGCAGCCTCGAAGGCAGCAACCTCTTGCCGGCCAAGCGCCAGGAAGGCGCGGCGCGGCGCCGGGCCAAGCGCTCGCACGGCGTCGCCTGTCGTATCGACCAGCGTCCAGCAGTCGCCTTCGACCGGCTTCCAGCCAGGGCGGCGCAAAGCAAGGATCGGCACACCGGTCAGCCGCGCCGCCTGCGCGGCATTGGCGGAGATTCGCGCCGCGTAAGGATGTGTGGCGTCGATCAGCAGATCGGTGCTGGCCTCCCGGAGATAGGCGGCCAGCCCCTCGGCGCCGCCAAAGCCTCCGCTTCGCACGGGCACGCCTTGCGCGACCGGGCTTTCGGTGCGGCCAGCCAGAGACAGCGTGACCGCGGCGCGTACCGCAAGCTTGCCGGCCAGTTGCCGGGCTTCCGTGGTGCCGCCGAGGATCAGAATGCGGTGGGTCATCATGCCTGCTGAAAGTTCGCGCGGCGCCACACCGAAATGGCTGACAGTGATCGGCATCGGCGAGGACGGTTTAGCGGGTCTCGGCGACGAGGCCAAGCAGCGGATTGCCAAGGCCGAGATCATCTTCGGCGGCAAGCGGCACCTGGCGCTGGTCGCATCTTTCGCCAAGGGCGAGCAGCGTCCCTGGCCGGTGCCTTTCGATGCCGGGATGGCCGATGTGCTGGCGCTTGCCGGCAAGAACGTCTGTGTGCTCGCCTCCGGCGACCCGTTTTTCCACGGCGTCGGCGCCACACTCGCCCGCAAGGTCAAGCCGCGGGAGATGCATGTCATTCCCGCGCCGTCGGCCGTTTCGCTGGCCGCCGCCCGCCTTGGTTGGGCGCTGCAGGATATAGAGATCGTCTCGCTGCATGGCCGGCCGCTCGATCTGGTCCGGCCCTTGCTGCAGCCCAATGCGCGCATCCTGGCGCTGACGTCGGATGCCGAAGCGCCTGATGCAATTGCCCGCCTGCTCACAGAACTCGACTTCGGCGCCTCGCGGTTGACGGTTCTTGAGGCGCTGGGCGGGCCAAAGGAGAACCAGCGCACCGCACGCGCCGATGCCTTCGAACTCGAAAACATCAATCCGCTCAATGTGCTGGCGATCGAAATTGAGCCGAATCCGCAAGCCCGCGTCCTGCCGCTCACGGTTGGTCTTGCCGATCATCTGTTCGACCATGACGGCCAGATCACCAAACGCGAAATCCGCGCCATCACCCTGTCGACACTGGCGCCGAGGCGCGGCGAATTGCTGTGGGACATCGGCGCCGGCTCGGGCTCCATTGGCATCGAATGGATGCGGGCGCATCCCTTGATGCGCACGATCGCCATCGAAGCCGATCCGACCCGCGCCGCCCGCATCCACCGCAACGCCGCCGCCTGTGGCGTTCCCGGCCTTGTCGTGGTGGAAGGCAGCGCGCCCAAGGCACTGGCCAAGCTGGACACGCCGGACGCGATCTTCATCGGCGGCGGCGGCAGCGATACCGGCGTGTTGAACGCCGCCATCGAGGCGCTGCGCCCCGGCGGCCGTCTCGTCGCCAACGCCGTGACGCTGGAGATGGAAGCCTTGCTTTTCGCGCGGCACACAAAGCTTGGTGGTGATCTCACCCGGATTGCCATCTCTCGCGCATCCCCTGTCGGCTCGATGCAGGCCTGGCGGCCGGCCATGCCGGTCACCCAATGGAGCTGGGTGAAACCATGATGGTCGCAGGCATCGGCAGCCGAAAAGGCGTGAGCGCTGAAGACGTGCTTGCCGCGATTGAAACCGCTCTCGAAGCGCATGGGCTGGCCATGACGGCGCTTTCCGCATTGGCAACTGCCGCGCCGAAGAGGGATGAAGTGGCGATTGCCGCCGCAGGCAGCGCATTGAACCTTCCGGTCATCATCGTCGATGACGCAGCCCTTCGGGGCGTCTCGGGGGAAACGCTGAGCCACTCCGACCTCTCGCAAGAAGTCGCCGGCACGCCCTCGGTTTCCGAAGCATCGGCCCTTGCCGTGGTCGGCACCGGCGCCAGACTGCTTGGCCCACGAATTGTAGTTGGCCCGGTCACCTGCGCCATCGCCATCAGCGGAGACGCGCCATGACCGTTCATTTCATCGGCGCCGGTCCGGGTGCCGCCGACCTCATGACGCTGCGCGGTGCCAGGCTCCTGGCAAGCTGCCCGGTCTGCCTGCATGCCGGCTCGATCGTCGCGCCTGAATTGCTGCAGCATTGCGCGCCGGGGACGAAACTGATCGACACCGCGCCTATGTCGCTCGACGAGATCGAGGCGGCCTATGTCGACGCGCACAAATCAGGCCATGATGTCGCCCGCCTGCATTCCGGCGACCTGTCGGTGTGGAGCGCGGTGGCCGAACAGATCCGCCGGCTGGAAAAGCACGGCATCCCCTACACGCTGACCCCGGGCGTCCCCTCCTTCGCGGCCGCGGCCGCGGCACTGCGCCGCGAGCTGACCATTCCGGAAGTCGCGCAGAGCCTGGTGCTGACCCGCGTTTCCGGACGCGCCTCAAAAATGCCGCCTGGCGAAACATTGGCCGGCTTCGGCCGCACCGGCGCCACGCTCGCCATTCATCTTGCCATTCACGCCGTCGACCGCGTCGTCGCCGAATTGACGCCGCACTATGGCGGCGATTGTCCGGTGGCGATCATCTTCCGCGCCTCCTGGCCGGACGAGCGGGTGCTGACCGGTACGCTGGCTACCATCGAGGCACAACTGGCCGCCGATCCGATGGAGCGCACCGCGATCATCTTCGTCGGCCGCTCGCTGGCGGCGGAAGGTTTTGGCGAAAGTTCATTGTACGACGCCCACTACCAGAGGCGTTTTCGCGGACGGGACGGATTGTGAGCGGCAACACCAGAAACAGCGGCGGCGCGCTCGAACAGGCCTTTTCGCGGCTGAACTTCAAGCCGCGCCCACTGGAGCCGGGCCATGTATGGCTGGCCGGCGCCGGCCCCGGCGACCCCGGCTGCCTGACTCTGGAAGTGCTGGCGGCCTTGGCCGAAGCGGATGCGCTGGTTTACGACGCGCTGGTCTCGCCAGATGTCGTCGCCGTTGCCGCAAACGCCGAGCTGTTTTTTGCCGGCAAGCGCGGCGGCCAGCCGTCGATGAAGCAGGACGACATCACCGCTCTGCTGGTCCGGCTGGCGCGTGAGGGCCGCCGTGTCGTGCGGCTCAAGGGCGGCGATCCCTATATTTTCGGCCGTGGCGGCGAAGAGGCCCTGGCGCTCGCACGCGAAAACATTCCATTCCGCGTGCTGCCGGGCCTGACATCCGGCCTCAGCGCGCTCGCCACCACCGGCATCCCGGCCACCATGCGCGGCATCAACAAGGCGGTGATCCTGGCGACCGGCCACGCCGCAGGCACTGACGACGACATCGACTGGACGGCGATCGCCCGCACCGGCCAGCCTGTCGTGGTCTATATGGGCATGGCCAATCTGCCGCTGATCGCGGCAGCGCTGCTCGATGGCGGGTTGGCGCCGTCGACACCGGCGGCGGTGATCGTCGCCGCCACCACGCCGCAGGAGCGAACCGTCGTCGCCACGCTCGCAACCATCGCCGAGGAAGCGGCCGCCGCGGGGCTGACCTCACCGGCGCTGATCGTTGTCGGCGGCATCGTCGCCATGCGCGCGGCATTGACGGGGCAAGCATGACCGCCCGCGCAATCATCATCGGCGCGCCGCACTCCGGCGCGGGCAAGACCAGCGTCACCATCGGCATCTTGCGCGCGCTCACCCGGCGCGGCCTGAAGGTGCGCGGCGCCAAATCCGGCCCCGACTATATCGACCCCGGTTTCCACACCGCCGCCACCGGCCTGTCCGGCGTCAATCTCGACAGCTGGGCGATGCCGCCGTCGCTGCTCAATGCGCTGGCCGCGCAACAGGCCGACGACACCGATTTCGTCATCCTGGAAAGCGCCATGGGCCTGTTCGACGGCATTCCGGCCGCGCCGGGGCGAACCGGCTCGGCCGCAGATCTCGCCCGGCTCTACGGCCTGCCGGTGCTGCTGGTGCTCGACGTGTCAGGCCAGTCGACCACGGCGGCGGCCGTCGCCAAGGGGTTTGCCACCTACGATCCGGACGTGCGCATGGCCGGTGTCGTGCTCAACCGGCTGGGCAGCGAGCGCCATCGCAGGCTGTCCGGCGACGCCATCGAGGCGATCGGCCTGCCTGTCGTCGGCGCCATCTTGCGCGACCCCACCTTGAATCTGCCCGAACGGCATCTCGGCCTTGTCCAGGCCGGCGAGTATGATGATCTGATGGCGCATCTCGACCGGCTGGCCGACATGGCGGAGAAATCGCTCGACCTCGACGCCGTGATGAGGCTGGCGACGCCCCTCACCCCGGCAGCCGGCGGCTTCGCCGATGCGCTGCAGCCGCCCGGCCAGCGGATAGCTCTGGCCGAGGATGCCGCCTTCACTTTCCTCTACCCGCATGTCGCCGCCTATTGGCGCAGGGCCGGTGCGGAAATCGCCCCGTTCTCACCGATCGCCGATGAGGCGCCCGACGACAGCTGCGATGTCTGCTGGCTGCCCGGCGGCTATCCCGAGCTTCACGCCGGCAAGCTTGCCGCCGCTGCGAATTTCCTTGCCGGAATGGCGCGTTTCGCCGCGACCAGGCCCGTCCATGGCGAGTGCGGCGGCTTCATGGTGCTTGGCGAAGCGCTGGAGGATGCCGCAGGCGAAACGCATCGCATGCTCGGCCTGCTCGGGCACGTCACCAGCTTCGCCAAGCGGAAGATGAATCTCGGCTATCGCGAGGCGCGGCTGCGCGCCGATTGCGTGCTGGGGGCTCAAGGCGCGCTGATCCGCGGCCATGAATTCCACTATGCGCAGA
>NZ_PNOT02000071.1 GCF_002879535.1 Mesorhizobium intechi | reverse complement strand
CCTTAAAGGCCTCATCATCCAAAGGCGCGGTAAGTCCCGCCCCAAGTGCGGCCTGGCGTGGAAATTCGCCGACAGGCGTACTGATAACCAGCCGACCGGCCGCGGCAGCCTCCAGCGCCGGCAAGCCGAAACCTTCTTTTATCGACGTCACAAGGACCGCTTGCACGCTTCCGTAGTAGTGCGGCATCGCCAGGTAATGAAACTGACCCGCTGGAGAGAAGACGAGGCCTGCGGCCTCGGTGGCCTCTTTGGCAAGGTGACCGCGCTTCAAATCAATGCCTTGATGGTCCGCGCGATGCATGCTGCCACCATAGCCGACGACCCTCAGTTCGTTGGCTATAGGTCGAAAGAACCTTCGATAGTTAACTCCCAATTTGACAACTTTCGGAATTCTCTTGATACCCATCGCGATGGAAAGATCGCGGAGGAATTCACTGACCACGGCGTACTCGGCAAAGCTGTCCATTTCTTCAGGCGGACGCGAGGTTATCGCGTGATGTAGGTCGTAGTCGCCGTGCGCTACGACAACTATTTTATCATGTGGAATGCCGTAATTGTCTGTGAGCGGCCATGTCTCGCCTGGAATACCGTAAAAATAATCGTAGTATTCCTTCATCATGTCCATATCAGAGCGGGAATATGCTTTACTCCAGTCAAGCATGTCGCTGACAATACCTTGCTGATGCAGGTATCTGGTCAGCTCTGAGTGCACCGAGCCAAACGCCCAACCCATTCCTACAAATTGCAATATTCGCATGAATTTGTTTTCTCGCGTCCTGGTTGCGCCATGTATATTAGCATGGATTAAAAACGCCATATCAAAGCCGCTACTCGGCTTCACCACTCCGCACGATATTCTTTAACTGACAGAAGTGCTGCAGGTTATTTTGCAGCCTTTTGTTCTCCGGGTCCAAGTTCAGCGCCCTTTGTCCCCATTCTACCGCTCGGTCCATGACATTGAGGCGCCAGGCCGCGATAGCGCCAAGGTCGTACAGCCGAAACCCCCAGCAGTTCGCGTCGTCAAGGTAACTACCGGTGCGGTGCGACTTCTCGATGCCATTGCTGCAGGCCCAGAAAAGATTCAACCAGTCGCCCTTGTCGTGGAATTCCTCAGCCAGGTCGAGCCAGGCTTCACGCCGGTGCGGCGCCTCGATCCGGGCCTTGTCCAGCCACGACAATCTCTGCTCTGGCTGCATGCGCGCGATATAACGCATCGCCTCGGATCGTTCTTCCGCCCACTTGCTTGTCGGCAATTCAAGGTACCGCTCAAGCAGCGGAACGGCCCTCGCGTGTTGGTTGGCCCACATCAAGTCCCGCCCGAGCCAGAAGCAGATTTGAGCGTCGTCGGGGTCTTCCTTGTGTGCGACCTCCATCAGCGGCAGGTAGCTGCTCCTTGTTGGCTTGGCGAGGTCCTGAACCTCGAACATGACGATGTCTCTGCTGCTCGCCGTGACTTCCGTTTCACCAGTGAAGACCAGGGCTTCGTGGACTGGCCGCTTGAAGCGATATCCCCAGCGATGATGAAAGTTCTTCGCCGGCCAGCTTCGCAGCGGCGTCGGGTCATCGACACTCGATCTGTAGACGGTCTGGCAGTAAAGGGCTGTCGTCCCGGGCGTCCAGGCCGCCTCGAGCTTCGGCCGCCAGCCGGGCTCGAGAAATCGATCCATGTCCATTGTGCAGCAGACATCGACGTCGGCCGGGATCAGCGCCATGGCGGCGTTGCGGGCATCGTCGAAACGCCATGGCCGGACCGCTATCCGGTGCACGGTAACGCCGGCAGCGGTCAGCCGCGCCACCGTGTCGTCGGTGCTGCCGGTGTCGGCGACAATGCGATAATCGGCATCGACGGCCGAGTTGGCCCAGCGCTCGACGTTTGCGGCCTCGTTCAACGCAATGGTGTAGACGGCGACTTTCACCAGAAACCTTCCATGGGTCTATGCGCGAAAGGAGTACGTTCGGTAGATAAAACGTATCGGCCTGGCGATGTATGGATTGGTGTTGATCATGGTAAGAATCGACTTCATCTCTTCATAAGGATCAACGCCGATCGAGCGAAGGTACGAGTAGAATGCACCCGTCTCGTGATTGCTTACTTGGGTGTGCCGCATCAGAAATTCGTCGACGATGCCCGCTGTCCATCGGTCCGCGAGGTGATGACCCCAATATAGATCGAGTCCCCATCCTGAGATCGACAGGTCAAAGGAATGGAGCATCTCCTGCAAGAACGCGCGCCTGAAGAACGGGGCCATGACCTCGACCCAATTGGTGGTCCGCAGCTTGAGGCCAGGATGCTCGCGCGTCAGCCCCATCGCGTCGATGCAATCCGGGGTCAGAGCGGGTTGAGCAAGATCAAGCGAATATTCATCGCAAATGGCAAAAAACGCATCAGGATTGAAAAGAATTTCTATATCGTCATCAAGGAATAAAACTCCCTCATAGATGTTATGAAGGCCTGTAGCCTCGAAGAACCGTTTGGCGCCATGCATTTTTGATCGGCCGCCCGCAAAAACAATATCGGCCCTATTTCGAAGAATATCGTCCGGGTGTGGCGTGGCGTAGTAATTTATCGCGAGGTCGTATTGGCGCTCCCCTTGCGGAATCTCGGAAAAAAAGCAAGGGCGGCGCTTCGATCCGGCGCGTATCAGGATCAGATATCGCCTCTGGTCGCTCGGGACCGACAACAGCTGAATATCGTTCGAATTCTCAAACATTGAACCGACGGTTCTCGCTCCGATTGTTACCGAGTATCCCCAGTTCCCGCGCCCTTGCGTATGGCCACGAGACCACCCATCAGCTTGGCGCGATTCAACTCGTAGTGGCTGTCGAAGAACAGGATTTCGGCGAACTGACCGGCAAGCGCGCTCACCCCCAGCGGATCGACCGAACGCGCGCTGCCCTGCTCCTTGATCTCACGCAGCAGGGTCTTGGTCAGCGTGATCTTGCTCGCGTCTTCACCGGGCGGCTGCCAGTCGAGGTCTTCGATGAAGTACCATCCACTCGGTTTAAGCAGGGAAAAGAGTTCGCGAAGCGTAAGCTGTTCCCCAAAGGACGTGTGGCTGCCGTCGTCGATAACCACGTCAAGTGACTCAGGTTCGAGTTTCGCGGCGATTTTGCGCAGGTCCTCCGGCCTAGACTGATCGCCGACAAATGACCTGAACCTATCATTGTTCAGATGGGAAAGATCGTTGAGGTCGACGCCGACCACTTGGCTGAACGGAAAGTACTTTTGCCAAAGGCCCACCGATGCTGGTGCGGTCCGATCTTCGATCCCAGCGCCGCGGTGCTGTATGATCTCCATAATACGCTTCACCGCAAGCCTGCGGCTCGACAGCAACCGATCATAGACGCGAGCATAGCTGTGCCGGTTGCCCGTGTGTCTATTCTTGTCGGTCGGGAATTGGTCGGCAAGCTTCGTCAGCGAGGAAAATCCGGCGAGAGGGTCAATCAGCGCCGAGATCAGCGGCGCCCCTTCGCCGCCAAGCCGGGCCTCGTTGCGCGCCGTCCATAGGTGGATGCCGAACACTCGATCATCGTTCAGATAGTCGGCCAAGTCGCCAATCGGCTTCTCGAACCGGTCGATCTCATTCCAATCGATGGTGTTGAAGAACATTGGGCTGAACACCCATTCTCGCAGTTCGGCTCCCGCGTCGGAGGCAATGTAGTCGGACAGAAGCTTGGGGCCGATGTCGCCGAACTCCTTGCCGCTGGCGTCATGGAAGCGCGAGATCGACAACTCATACAGGGCCCTCAGATGACTGCTGTAGGGTTTGGCATAGATGACGTTACCGCAAACAAAATGGCCCTTGTGCGATCCGCGCCATTGCAGATTGAAGAAATGATCGCCGCGGAACGGGAAGGCTCGCAGAAGGATGACATCGCAATCCATCCATAGCCCACCATGCTCGTAGAGCAGGGCGTAGCGAAAGATATCGCTGAAATATCTGATCTCGGAGCCGGCGACGATCCGCTCGAACAAGGCTCGCGGCATGACGTCGTCGGCATTGCGGACTTCGATCCCGCGCGCGACGAGGAATTCGAGCTTCTCCGGCGCGTAGCTCCATACGCGCACCGGATGGCCGGCTGCCCGCATCGAGGTCGTGGCCGCGATCAAGGTACGATGCTCGGCCTTGTCGGACATCACCTGGTAAAAGCAGTTGATCTGCGCAAGTGCTGTGTCATCGCGGCTAAGGAAGCGGGAAATCCGCGCGTCGAACTGGCGAGATCGTTCCCGTCGTTGCGGCGGAGAATCGACCTCGCGCAGAAACGGCGCGAGTTCATGAAAGATTTCGTCTGTCGACTTCATGCCGCCGGGGCCGAGGTCCTCGCCTTGCGGCGGCGCCTGGTTTGTGGCGCCCATGGTTCCATCGTCAGCGCGGTCAGGCTTGCTCCCTGCTTCCGTTGGCCCATGCCCTGAGGCTGGCGTCAGCCTGGACGCTGCACCGGCCCCACCCGATGGCAGGCTGTCCACATCCTCCAGCAGCGACCTTACCTCCGCCTCGTCGACGGTCGCGATCCAGGACTGGCTGTCGGTGACGCTGTAGGAGATCAGCAGGCGCCTTTCGTCAGGGTGCCACGCCAGCCCGGCAGCGAATTCGACGCCCTTTTTGTCGAAGAAGAACGGACGGCTTACTTTTCGCAAGGAGTTGGCTTCATCGAACCAGACGAACCGATGCAGGTAGTAACGCCGCTTCTCGGCGGTCCGCCACTGGACTTCATGGATCAGTGCGAGCCACCCGCCGGCAAATGCGATCAACTGCGTTCCACCCCTGAAACTCTGGGCGGCGATCGCGGGAGGACTCTCGATGAGAGTCGAGCCCCACGCGTCCACGGTTCGGGTGGGATCGCAAAGATAGATGAACCGCAGCGTCTCTGCCCCCGCCGTGCCTGGCTTGACTTGCGGCATCCAGTTCTTCTCGTGCACCCGCGGCCCCGCCGGGCGGAGTACGCGCCAGTCGGTCAGCCGGCAGGAAGCGCCCTCGTCAAGGCGCGCGACGATCTGCTCGCACCAACCCTCCTCCGTCAATTCGCGCACACACGACACGCCCCACAGCGCATCGCGCCACGCGAACAGGCGCATGTCCTCAAATCCGAGAACTCGGTCGTTGGCGGGTTGCGGCATATCGGCCGGTGGCAAAACCTCGCTGGCGGACTGGATGACGAACTCATCACTCAATCGGAGAAGGAAATTGCGCGTGTGAACCGGCACGCCACCCGGCGTGTCGTATTGCAGGTTGTCTTCGGCCAGCGTGTAGTTCACCGTTCGCTGCAACAGCACGATCTGGTCGCCCAATCGAGCCACCGACGGGTTTGACGACCGATAGCCATCGGGCGCCGTGAAGCCGATGGGACGCGCGTTGAAGGACGGCATCATTGTCTTGGCAGGCTGCACATAGAAGAACAGGTTGGACCACGCCAGTTCCCTGGGGCCATTGGCAATCGTCCGGTTCAGCGCCAGCCAGTTGCACGCTGCGAACCCGCGGTCCTTGAGCGCCGGATCGCGTGCGTAATTGGCCGCGATCGCAAACTCCTCCAGCAGGCCTGTCGTGTAGACGTAGTCCTCGAGAAAAAGGATGTCCTGCTCTGGTCGGTTGATGGCCAGCCCTGCTTCAGAAAACAGGACGCTGGCGTGGTTCATCCCTTTGTCGCGGTAGAAGCGAGCCAGGTCATAGAGCGGCTCGGCACGTTGCGGCCGTTGATTGAAGGCTATAAGCGCCTCGCCGATGAAGCCTGGCTCGTCGCCGAGCTTGCGCAGGCAGCGAGCCCCCTGCAGGCGGGCGTTCCACGCCTCCTCGTCCCAGCCGCCCATGGCGGCGCGTTTGGCGTAAGCCACCGCGGCCTCCGCTGTCCGCCCAGCATCACGATAGGATTGCGCCAGGTAAAACCAGTAGCGCTGGTTTTCAGGATCCTTCTCGAGGGCCTCGAGCAAAAGCCGGGCATCTCGCTCGAATTTGTCGACGCGGTTCGAGCCGCTGGCGTGGTCCTTGTACCAGGCGCTGCGGAGTTCTTGAACCCCGCCCGGCACGTCGAGATACTCGTGGGTGACACCATGGTAGCGTGCACCGGCATTGCGTCTGGCAAGGCGCGTGTTCCAATAGGCGAGGCCGGAATCCGAGCGCTGCAGCAATCGGTAGCCCGGCCCGTCTAGCTGCTGGCGGAAGCCTGGATCCTCGACCACCAGCTCCATGTCCGCGTCGTCAAACAGCAGATAGTCGTAAGCGAGTGGCGAAGCATAGGCATGATCGAGTGCTGCGTTGCGCGCCTGCTCGAAATTGTGGAATGGGAATTCGTGCAGTTCGCCCGGCAGGTTGCGGGCAGCGAAGAACGACCTGATGAAATCCTGGGTCCCGTCGGTCGAGCCGGTATCGCCGATGACCCAGCAGTCGATGTGGCCGGCAACCGCCCCCAGACAGCGTTCAAGGTTCGCCATCTCGTTCTTGACGATCATGTTGAGGCAGAGCCGTTTGCCGTTTGTCATGCGTGATCCATCGGCCCTCAATGTGACTGTCGGCGATGGGGACGGTTCGCGTGTCGCCGCGCTTTGCCGGATCCGTTTCGATGCGGATTCGCCAAGTCTCGATCGCTCATGCCTTCCCCCCCCGCTGTCGCTGTCCACTTGCCAGTCCGGCCGCGCAACAGCTGATATGTCCAAAGATCCGGTCATTCCTTCTCACGGATCCTGCAGGACGTCCTCTGGAAACCGCGCTTAACCTTATCCATCGTGGTTAGCAGCCAGCCGTCGTGCCAGCGGGCGGCAATCCCAACGGTGAAAGATCCTGCTTGAACCGCAACCGCCGGCATTCACCGCTCCGTCCGGTCTGACCGGTAGGTTCTGTATTCCGCCGCCGTTTGCATGCTGCCGTCAAGGTCGAGGCATCCTGATCCGCTGGCACATTGCTAACCCATCTGCTGCGCCACCTTCAATTGCTGTCGGAAGCGGGCAGGATTGCAAGTGATCCTATCAAGCGCCTGATTTTCATAACGATTCTCTAACTCGTCCCACTACGATTGCTAAAGCGGGGCTACCCTGCTTTCAGCTAATTTAGTAGTTGCTTAATTTATAGTTTACAATTCGCTAATTTTCGAATTTACTAAAACGCGGTGTTAAGGGGCGCCCGCGGATTGGACGGCCTCATGCCCGAATTTCTGCGAAAGTCTCTCTCTGGGAGTTGAGTTAGAGGGTCTGGGTAATCAGGGCCGTTTTGCAGGTTGTAAGGTGCGTCGCAGGGCGCGCTAACGCTGTATTGTGTCTACGCTCTCCCCTTTGGAGGCGGACGGCGTCCCATTCCTTCGAAAGTTGCCGCCGAGACGTCAACGTCACGGTAACGGGAGTGGGTTGTGATTCAGGTAGCATCGCGTGCGTATCGCAAGAACCATGCAGCCCCCAGACTGAACGGGGACCTTGGGACACTGCGGCTAGGCCTCGCCGGAACCGATCGGCGGAATGGTCTGACCGGCGCGCGTGAGCCCGCTCTTCCGAACTCTTCTTCATCCATCCGTCGAGATCCGATCTCGGCACGATCTTCCGAAACCGGAGGTACGAGGCCAGTCGATCACGCTCGCCGCCGAGCGCCCGGCCGAGCGGCTGGGGCGCTCGGTACGAATTTCATTGATGCACTGTCGCACGCACTTCGAACGCCAGATGCGCTGACCTAGTCGGGCAGCGGGCATTTGGCGCCAAATGGCAATTGACGGCGCGGCACAGTGGCCGCGAACCAAGGAGGATAAGATGACGTACATAGCAGGCTTTGCGGTCATGGAAGTTGCCGTGAGGGGCGTCTTGCCCATCGGCGACACGACCGAAAATGTGCCTTATTTTATCCTGGACACGGCCAAGAACGCCGTCGTCGGTCAGGTCATTCTCCCCAAGGCCGTCAAACGAAGCCTCGCCGTCGCTCTCACCGTCAAGGTTCCCGCCGCAGCCGGCTCATTTGCGATTGGCACATTCGACGATGGCGGAAATTTCCAGGCCTGCAGCTTCCTCCGCGTAGAGAGCCCCTCTGTCGAACGGCCTGACGGCGCCGTCGGCCCGTCGGGAAGATGACCGCGCCGCCCAAAGCTCCTTCTTCCGACCGCTCGTCGGCCAGCCGATGGGCGGTTTTCCCTTGAATCGAATTCGAAGCCAACAGGAGCCAGTCATGGCCCGCGCCTCTGAAATTCTTTTTGTCGATCCTTCGATCTCCGACCTCGAGACCGTTCTCGGTAACCTTAGGCCCGAAGTCCGGGCTGTCGTGCTCGATGGCCGCCAGCCGGCGGCGCGGCAGATCGCTGCCGCGCTCGCAGGGCACGACCGGCTCGACGCCGTCCACGTCATCGCACATGGCGCGCCTGGCCGGGTTAGCTTCGCTGCAGGAGAGTGGTCAGCCGCCACACTGAAGGAAGATGCTGAGGATCTTGCCGCAATCGGCAGGGCGCTTGCCGCGGACGGCGAGCTGCGACTGTGGAGCTGCGAGACCGCATCAGGGGATGCGGGCGAAGCCTTTATACAGGCGCTGGAACAGGCGATGGGCGCGGGCGTTCGTGCATCCAGGTCGCTGGTTGGCGCAGCCGCCCTGGGCGGCGCCTGGGAGTTATCCGCACACACATCCACGCCCATGCCGCCGCTGACATCGGCTGGCGTGGCCAGTTACACCGGCGTGCTGGCGGTTGATCTGACACTCACTGGCAACTTGACTGTTCAGAATGGCAGCGCCAATATTAACACGTATTATTTAATAGATACGTCAGTCAGCCCTGCTTTGCTGGTTGGTAGTTTCGTTCTTCCAGCATCTGGGAACAACGTGACCAGTGAATTTGCTGTAACTATAACGATTCCAGATCCTACCCATACTTATAAGATTTATGACAGCGGCTTCCACCTTTTTGGAACACTTACGCCTGGTGGCGGGAATTCCTACACTTTAGCCGACGGCCCTGTCTTTGGTCCTAGCAATGGTAACGGGGGCAATCAATTTGATACCGGCAGTTTCAGCACCAGTACTGTTGGGGCGACAGGCCCGGCAGGCGCGACCGGCGCCACGGGTCCGACCGGAGCAACAGGCGCGACCGGTGCAACCGGCACTACCGGCGCCACGGGCTCTACGGGTGCGAGCGGTTCAACGGGACCGACTGGTGCAACCGGGGCAACTGGCGCCACGGGTGGTACAGGCGCGACCGGCACTACCGGCGCCACAGGCTCTACGGGTGCGAGCGGTTCAACAGGACCGACTGGTGCAACCGGGGCTACGGGTGCAACAGGCGCGACCGGCGATACTGGCGCTGTAGGTTCGACTGGAGCAACTGGCTCGACCGGCGCCACGGGCTCTACCGGCGCAACCGGAGCGTCTGGAGCGACTGGCTCTACAGGTGCAACCGGGTCCACCGGAGCCACAGGCTCAAGCGGAGCGACTGGGTCGACTGGCGCAACCGGTGCCACTGGTGCGACCGGCGATACAGGCGCGACAGGCTCAACCGGCGCCACCGGTGATACCGGAGCGACTGGTGCGACGGGTGCAACAGGCTCGACTGGATCCACCGGCGCCACGGGTGCGACTGGTGATACCGGCGCCACGGGCTCTACAGGTGCAACCGGGTCCACCGGTGCCACAGGCTCGACCGGCGCAACCGGCTCGACCGGTGCCACAGGCTCGACCGGCGCCACGGGTGATACCGGAGCGACGGGCTCGACCGGTGCCACGGGCTCGACTGGGGCGACTGGCTCGACCGGAGCCACAGGCTCGACCGGCGCCACGGGTGATACCGGTGCCACGGGCTCGACCGGAGCGACGGGCTCAACCGGAGCCACAGGCTCGACCGGCGCAACCGGCTCGACCGGTGCCACGGGCTCGACCGGGGCCACAGGCTCGACCGGCGCCACGGGTGATACCGGCGCGACTGGCTCGACCGGCGCAACGGGCTCGACCGGAGCAACTGGGTCGACGGGCGCAACCGGCTCGACCGGAGCCACAGGCTCGACCGGCGCCACTGGCTCGACCGGTGCGACAGGCTCGACTGGGGCCACGGGCTCTACAGGTGCAACCGGGTCCACCGGTGCCACAGGCTCGACCGGAGCAACCGGCTCGACTGGGGCGACTGGCTCGACCGGTGCCACTGGCTCGACCGGCGCAACCGGCTCGACTGGTGCCACAGGCTCGACCGGCGCCACTGGCTCGACCGGCGCAACAGGCTCGACTGGTGCGACTGGATCTACTGG
>NZ_PNOT02000194.1 GCF_002879535.1 Mesorhizobium intechi | reverse complement strand
GCAAACCCGCCGGTCAAAGCCCGGGAGGGACGTCGATGCTGGTTTGCGACGTGACCGACGACACCTCCGTCGCGTCCCTGGTCTCAACTGTGCTGGGCAAGACCGGCCGGATAGACCTTTTGGTCAACAATGCCGGTGTTGGGCTGCTGGGCGGCGCGGAAGAGTCCTCGGTTTCGCAGTCAAAGGCCCTGTTCGACGTCAATCTGTTCGGCGTCATGCGCATGACCAAAGCAGTGCTGCCGTCGATGCGGCGACTGGGGGAGGGGCGCATCGTCAACATCGGCTCGATCCTGGGCCTGGTTCCGGCGCCTTACTCGGCACACTATTCCGCCGTCAAGCATGCGCTCGAAGGCTATTCGGAATCGCTCGACCACGAGGTTCGCGCCTTCAACATACGCGTCTCGATCATCGAACCGGCCTTCGTGCGCACCGTGTTCGACCAGAACGGGTTCGAGCCCGATTCCGTCATGAAGGAATATGATGACGCGCGGGCCGGGGTCGACGCCTTGCTTCGCGACGTGATGCCGAAGGCCGATCCTCCGGAAGTGGTGGCACAGGTGGTGCTCACGGCCGCGACCGACAGGCATCCGCGACGGCGCTACACCGCCGGCAAGGCAGCCCGGCAGGTCAGCCTATTGCGACGTTTCGCGCCCGCGGCGATGTTCGACAAGACCTTGCGCAATCAGTTCCGCCTGCCTGTCTGAACGAAGTCGCGGATTTAACATCGCCGATCTCTTCGGGCGTAGCCTCGAGTGCAACCGACGACGCCTTGCGGCTTGGCCGTTCGTGGCGGCCACCGACAATCATTCTTAGAAAGAAGACATGATGAAAGCCTTCGTTGTCGACAAATATCAGAAGAAGGGCGCCTTGCGCCTTGCCGAAATGCCGGAACCTGAGTTGAGGGACAATGATGTCCTGGTCGAGATCCACGCCGCCGGTGTAAACCTTTTCGATTCCAAGCTGCGGGATGGAGAGTTCAAGCTGATAGTGCCCTATCGCCTGCCCTTCATCCTGGGCCACGACGTGGCGGGGGTCGTCGTGCGGGCCGGTTCGAAAGTCCGCAAATTCAAGCCCGGTGACGAAGTCTATGCGCGGCCGCGCGATGGCCGGATCGGAACGTTCGCCGAATTCATCGCCATGGATGAAGCCGATGTGGCGCTGAAGCCCAAGAACCTCAGCATGGAAGAAGCCGCGTCGATCCCGCTGATTGGCCTGACCGCCTGGCAGCTGCTGGTCGAGACAGCCGGGCTGAAGAGAGGCCAGAAAGTGTTTATCCAGGCCGGCTCGGGCGGAGTGGGGACCTTCGCCATCCAACTGGCGAAGCATCTCGGCGCGACCGTCGCGACGACAGCGAGCGCGGCGAATGCCGATCTGGTGAAAGCTCTCGGGGCCGATACCGTCATCGACTACAAGAAAGACGATTTCGAGAAGATCCTGCAAGGCTACGACGTCGTCCTGAACAGCCAGGACGCCAAAACGCTCGAAAAATCCCTGCACGTGCTGAAGCCGGGCGGGAAACTCATCTCCATTTCCGGCCCGCCGGATCCCGTATTTGCGGGAAAGCAGAAGCTGAACATGGTCCTGAAGCTGGTCGTGCGGCTGCTGAGCCGTGGGATCCGCAGCAAGGCCAGACGCGCCGGTGTCGGCTATTCTTTCCTGTTCATGCGGGCACAGGGCGATCAGCTCGGCAACATCACGTCGCTCATCGAGTCCGGCTTCATACGCCCCGTCATCGATCGTACTTTTCCGTTCGAGAAGACGAACGAGGCATTGGCCTACGTCGAAGCGGGGCGTGCAAAGGGCAAGGTCGTCGTCAAGGTCAGGTAGAGAGAGCGTTCGGCGACGATCTCCTTGTTTCTTTTGCGGCAATACGGACGAATCGCGTTGCTTCAGCTGGCCGGCGGCGTCTCGATCTCCTGAAGATAAAACGCCTTGCTCGGCTGCAAATGGTCGACGCAGAGCTGCGCCAGCACCCAATTGTCCCGGCGCTTCAGCGCCTGGATCATCATCGCGTGGTGCTGGCGCGAGATGTCGAGCTTTTCGCTGTCGGCCAGCGAATTGGCCCGCACCGGCAGGCTGAGCCGCATATAGTGTTCGATCGAGGCGACGAGATAGGCATTGCCGCAGGCCGAGAACATGGTCAGGTGGAAGCGGTCATTGGCCTCGTGGATGCCTCTGAGATAGCCCGCGTCGACATGGCCGCTATAGATGCGGTGGATCTCCTCCAATTGCGCGATCAGCCCCTCGCTGACGGGCAGTGGGATCATCAGGGCCGCCTGGCGCTGCAGCATTTCGCGCACTTCGTAGATCTGCCGCACTTCCTCCGGCGAGAGCCGGCGCACCATGGCGCCCTTGTTGCGCTCGCGCGTGACGATGCCGAGCTTTTCCAGCTGGTACAGCGCCTGGCGGATTGCGTGGCGCGAGACCGGGAAGCGGGCCAAAAGGACATCCTCGACCAGGCGCGTGCCGGGCGGCAGCCGGCCGAAGATGATGTCCTCCTCCAGCGCGTGCACCGTATCGGCTTCCTTGCCGCCATAGTCGAAACTGTTGAGCATCGCGTATCCCTGCTGCTCCGGGCTTCCTGGCCACCGGGGATGCCAGTCTAAAGCGGTTCATCGTTTCACGGAAATGCCTAACCACTGCATTTCCCTGTGGGGCGCAATTCCCAGGGAAGGTGCACGCCCATTTCTGCGGGAACCGTCTCACACTTTTGCTGGAATTGCCTGGCCTTCGCGCACAAGGCTGACGACGAACTGGTCGAGGAGCGGGTCGTCGAGGCTGACGGGCTGGCACATCCCCAGAACCTGACTGAGGCTGAACCTGCCGACTTCCTGGCGCATGATGACCGACACGCAGGCCGGTCCGGAACCGGTCAGGACGAATGCCTTGCCGACCAGAACCGGGTCCGAGAAGGGTGCCCATTGTACGGTCATGACAGATGGCTCCCTGGTCTGACGGCGGTTGATGCCGGCGAAATAGATCCAGTTCAGGCGGGAGATCGCCACGCCATAATGCCAGCCGGACGCGCGCGCTCCACCCTGTCGATGGCCCTCGGCCCAGCGGGTGACGCGCCGGAAGGTCACCAGTTCGACCTCGCGCCGCACGAAGGTAACCGACCGCACCAGCAGGTCAGGGCGGTCGGGAACCGTGAAGTAGGTGAGGTAGGTGCCGCCGGCGATGGCGGGAGCCGGGCCGCGCATCATGGTCTCGTAAAGCGTCTGGTGGATCGGCAGCAAGGTCGCGTGTGCGGGCGCGGCGGCTTCCGGCGCGCGGTACAGTTCATCCTCGCCTATATGGAAATAGTCGCAGATGATCCCGGCTGTCGCCCGGTTGGGCACGCTCTTGCCTTGCAGATAGCGCTCGAACTGGGTGCGGTTCATGTTCAGCCCGCGGCAGACGGCGGCCACCGACGCATGGCTGCTGACCAGCCGTCGCAGATTCGCGGCAAGATTCTTGCGAATTGGCACGACACCGCCCCTCGACAGCCGTCCGAACCACTATTCAAGCGATCGCTTATATTTCGCCAATCTTGCATAATATCGCGGCGCCGCGAATGGGACCTTCGACCAATAGTGCGCGGCGGCGCGGGGCCGCGGGATAATCCTTGTTCAGGTCAGGAACCATTGCATGCGGCCAGCCGTTGGGTCGCACGGAAGGGACATCCGAAACATGACCGACGAGCAAAAAAAGCCGCCGGCCGCGACGGACGAGGTCGTTCGCCGTTTGGTCAACGAAACCGGAATCACCGACGCGCAGGCCCGCGAGCTTGTCGCCTTTCTCGGGCCGAACAATTGGACATCGCTGTTGCGCGAGGCCCGGATATTGAATCCGAAGGGTCCTAAAGCCGTATGAAGTCGGCAAGCCCGAGGTGCATCCCCCGGCGTTGCGCGAAGGCAAGAGCAAAGGATTCAATCTCGAAAGATCGGGTTGGTTCCTTGCCGTTCGGAATCGAGTTATCCATCGCTGGATCGTGCGCAAGTGGAAGCTTGCGGGCCCTCGGGAGTGAAGGCACCCCCGTCAGTCGACATCGAAGGTGTTCGTGGGGTTCGTGGGCGATCATGCGCTTTCGGGGCGCACGGTCCGCACCAGAAGCGCTCCCGCCGGAAGTGGACGCAAGAGTTCGGCTTCCGGCTTTGTCAGCTTGATCCAGGCTGCCCAATCGGCGGGCTGAAGAACGACGACCTGGCGATTGTGGTAGGGCGCGATATCCGGCCCGGGGTCCGTCGTCAGCATGGTGAAAGTGGGGGGCTTGTTGCCGGCGGCTTCACGCCAAAGTCCCGCAATGGCCAGGAACGGGGAGCCGTTGAGCGTAAAGCGATGTTTCGCCTTCGGATATTTCGTGCCGGTGAATTCGAAAAAGCCCGACGCGGGGACGAGACAACGCTTGCTGTTTGCGAATTGCCGGCCTTCGGAGCGGAAGTTGAACACTGGCCCGCCTTTGGGACCGGCCGGCGGAAAACCGAATGTCATCGACGCCAATTCGATAGCGTCGTCGCTGCCGGCGGCGGCGCGCATTATGGGCGCAGGATCGTTGATGCGAATGTCGTCGGCTTGAGGCAGGTCAAGTTCAGTTTGGTGGCTGGGTATTCGAAGCGCCAGGGACTCCATCATCCGGCAATACTCGGCCCACGCAACATGCTGTTCGTAGTCATTGCACATGTCCGGCACTCGCTCACAATGCGCTGGATTCTCATATAGCGGATTCCTCCGCCGCTGATGAAGTCCTTAACCGGCCTCGGTTCCAGCGCGGCGAATCGATGTCCCTGCCGCTTCTTCCTCGAGCTTGCCAAGCTTTGCCTTGATCTCCTCCGGGTCGGCATGTTCGAGACCGACGACGTCGTTCCTCGCGTCGTTGAACGCGACGATGATCTCGTCCAGCTTGGCGTGGATGGCGGCGGTGTCGCGGTAGCCCTGGATCAGGACGACGCCGGTGATGATGATGGCCGCCACCGACAAGGCATAGGTAACCGCGTTTGTCAGGCCGAATGGCACCAGGACAGTGCACACCACCATGGCGACGATCATGACGTAGAAACCCGGCGGGCGAGACAGGAAGTCAGCGCTGGCGAAGAGGAATTTGTTCATGCTGCCCGCCAATGGTCGTGATGCGCAAGGACACCGATGATGTCAGCAAGTCCGTCGAAGGGATTTTGTTCCAGGAACCTGGGCGACCGCCCGAAGTTTGGCTGAGAGGAAGGACAGCCATGCCACGCTATCAAATCGACGAAATGGACGGAGACGAGCTTTTGGCGTCGCATGTCGCCAGTGGCGCAACCGCTCTTGAAGCCCTGCGCAAGATCACCGGCAAAACGACTTGGACGCCGGCCTTGCGGAACCGTTGGTTCAGAGTGGTCGACGAAAGCGAGGGCCACGTGTTCGAATACAGCGTCGCGCACGATTTCACCCCGCGTCGGTAGTTTTGTCAGCCGTCCTTCGAGTGCGTGGCTTGCGTTTTGCCGCGGGGCTTGCGGCGGCAACGGGCGCCTCCGCCGACAGCCGCTGCTCGCGCAGCCGGGCCGTCTTGGCCTCACGCGCCTGACGTTCGACGGCGATGATCATTTGGGCCTCGCGGGTGGCACGTTCAATCCGGTCCTTGTCCTGCGGCAGTCGGGCCACGGCATTCTCCTTTGAGTTTGTGGCTCTCAAAATGCAGACCGGCGGCAAACGTTCCGGCGGTTGGGACTCGCGTGCGAAAACGACATGACATTTGTTGTTGCGCGTGCGCCCGATGGTCCTGAAGGTCAGCGGTTACGGAACGGGCGCTGGTGCTTGGGAGCGTCGTGTACCCCCGCCCGCGGAACGCGTTCAGCATCGGTCGCCGAATTGCAGCTGCCGGAAGAAAACCATGGGTCGACTGCGCCACCACGATGAGGCGCGACCTCACCGCAGGCCTTCACGTCGATAGCGGCGTCACTGATTGGATCATCCGCAAATAGCGAGACCGTTCGTACCGGACTTGAAGCGCCTTGCGCCGGCGTATCGACGCTCACCGATCCAGGGGCTTGGTCTTGCGGCTATCCTGGGCTTCGTTCAGGAGGCCGAAGTCGGATGAACGCGTGCCGCTGTTGGCATGCAGGAAGCCCTCGGCGGCCAGGCCCCGACGCAGGAGTTCGCGCACAGCGGCCGCGCGGCTCGGCATGCGCTTGTCGAAACGCCATGTGTCGAGCGCCGCGAATTCCTCTTGGTTCAACATGACTTGCAGCCGTTCGGGGCGTTCAAGATTGTCGGTCATCATGGCCTCCTTTCCCGGCAATCCAGCCGGTGAGCCGAATGAGTAAGTGACTTATGTGCCTCACAATCTCCCAATGGCCTGTTTGGTTCCGAGGTAGTCGAATACATTTGTTGCACCAGCCACTCAAAGTGCTTCGGGTGCATCACTGGCTCAACGTACTAACTAATTGATTTTATTAATATTTTTTTCACAATTGTCTTGCTTTGGCGAAGCGTTGGGCGCATGGTGAAAGTGAGGGAAAACCCAGTCCGCTGGACAGGAGTTTGCCATGCACAACTACCCGATCGAACTGCGCGACGACCTGAATCGCACGCTGATCAAGACCATCTACGATTTTGGAATCGTCAACATTCCGGTCCTCGCCGCTCGACTGGCCGGCCGCCATTGCGACCTGACGCTTGCCGACGCCGAACGGCTGGTGCTGGGCTTCGCCCAGCTCTATTCGGCGCCGATCGAGTTCGACCGCTCAGCATGCGACTGGCGGTCGAGGGAGCCCGTCGGCACGGACAATAATGGCCTGCTGCTCGACATCGTCGAAAACGGGTTCGGCCGCGCCGCCTGACGCTTGACCGGTGGGTTTCGGCTGGTCCGCCGATGCAGGATCCGCGCGGCGGTGAACCAGTATCCGTCCCCACGAATATCCCGGTACTGCAATGCGCTCGCAGGCGGCCGTCTCGCCGCCGACTTTCACAATCGTTGTATCTGGCCGCGCCGCGATACCGTGAGCGCAGCCGGATGCAGTTGCGAATTCAGCCCAGCTTGACCTTCGGCTCGCGCGCCCAGAAGCGCAGTTCGCCGAGCCGGGTGATGAAGCCCGCGACATCCTTGGCGGAGGCAAGCGCTATGACCGCCTCGTCCTCGACGATGCCAGCCTTGTCCAGCAGCGGGGTCGCGGCCTCGACGAAGCCGATGAACTTGCAGTGCGCAAAGGCGTCGGCGACGAAGTCGCGGGCGGTCGATTCCTTCAGCAGGTCGGCCATTGCAGGCTTTGCCGGCAGCAGCGCGACGGCGTCGTAGAGCACAGACGGCGCGCCGGCGATCATCTGCTGCGCGTCGATCCAGCTGCCGTCGTCGGCCTTGGCGCCGCCGACCTTCGGCGCGATGATCTCGAACTTGGCGCCGGCCTTGGTCAGTCCCCGTTTCAGCGCATCGAGCAGCGCCGCGTCGGTGCCGTCGGTCACCAGCATGCCGAGCTTGCGGCCCTCGAAGCGACCGGGACCGTTCTTGAGGATGCTGAGCTTGTCCGACGCGGCAAGATCGGTGCGCGTCGGCACCGCCGCATCGGCGGGCTTCGGCATCGCCTTCAGGCCGAGCGCATCCGCGACCTTGCGAGCCAGCGCATCATCGATGTTGAGAAGGTGTGAGACGATGCGCTCGCGGATGACCGGGGTCTGCACCTTGCTCAGTTCGAAGGTCAGCGCCGAGGCGATATGGCCTTGTTCCACCGGATGCTGGCTGATGTAGAATTGGCGTGCCTGGCTGTAGTGATCGGCAAAGCTTTCCGAACGCAAACGGGCCTTCGGTCCGGCTTCGGCTTCGGCAAAGGAACGGAAGCCCTTTTGCGGGGATTCGCGCGGACCTTCATCCCATGAATTGGGCTGGTAGTTGGCCCGGCCGACCGGGTTGCGCATCGCCATGTGCCCGTCCTGCTGGAAAGTGTGGAAGGGGCATTTCGGCGCGTTGATCGGGATGTGGGTGAAGTTGGTGCTGCCCAGCCGTTTGATCTGCGTATCGAGATAGGAAAAATTGCGGCCCTGCAGCAGCGGGTCGTTGGAGAAGTCGACGCCTGGCGGCACATTCTGCGTCATGAACGCCACCTGCTCGGTCTCGGCGAAGAAATTGTCGGGCATGCGATCGAGCACCAGGCGGCCGACCGCGATCGGCGGCAGCACTTCCTCGGGGATGATTTTGGTCGGATCGAGGATGTCGAAGTCGAAACCGTCGGCGAAGTCCTGGTCGAAAAGCTGCAACTGCAGTTCCCATTCAGGGAAATTCCCGGCGTGGATCGCGTCCCAGAGGTCGCGGCGATGGAAGTCGGGGTCCGCGCCGTTAATCTTGACCGCCTCGTTCCAGGCGACCGACTGGAGGCCGAGCTTCGGCTTCCAGAGGAATTTGACGAAGGTCGATTCGTCCTTGGCGTTGAGCAGCCGGAACGTGTGGACGCCGAACCCTTCCATGAAGCGCAGCGAGCGCGGGATGGCCCGGTCCGACATTGCCCACATGATCATGTGCATGCTTTCCGGCGTGAGCGAGATGAAATCCCAGAAATTGTCGTGCGCGGTCTGTGCCTGCGGGAAATCGCTGTTGGGCTCGGCCTTCGCGGCATGGATCAGGTCGGGAAACTTGATCGCATCCTGGATGAAGAACACCGGCATGTTGTTGCCGACAATGTCCCAATTGCCTTCCTGCGTGTAGAGTTTTACGGCGAAGCCGCGCACGTCGCGGGCAAGATCGGCGGAGCCCTTGTTGCCGGCAACCGTGGAGAAGCGCACGAAGGCCGGTGTCTTTTCGCCGGCGCGCTGGAAGATGTCGGCGCGGGTGTATCTGGCCAGCGATTCATAGGTCTCGAAATAGCCGTGGGCGCCATAGCCGCGCGCATGGACGACGCGCTCGGGAATACGCTCGTGATCGAAATGGAAGATCTTTTCGCGGAAGTGGAAGTCCTCGAGCATGGTTGGCCCACGGGCGCCGATCCTCAGCGAGTTCTGATCGTCGGAAACAGGGCCGCCTTGTGCGGTGGTCAGGACATCGGTCGAACCGGAAGCGGTCTGGTGCAGTTCGCCACCTTCGCCGCGCTGCAGTTTCTGATCGTGGATGGCCGCGGCCGGCCCGGCCAATTTGGATATTTGCTTCGCCATGACTGAAAATCCCTGGGGTCAATGCGCGGGTTGCGCTGGTTCTCAATCTCTGGAACGGCAATGCGTTCCCCGCCGATTTCAAATGCGCAAATGAAGAGGCCGCCGGTTCGAACGGCGGCCTCCAATTGTCTTTGGAAAAGCGAAGAGCCCTTAGAGGTTCTTGTTGACGGCGGCGGCCGTCTTGTTGGTCGCGTCCTTGACGGCGGACTTGGCATCGCCGACGGCCTTTTGAACTTTACCCTTGGCCTCCTGTGCGGCGCCTTCGGCGCGCAGGCGGTCGTTGCCGACGGCCTTGCCGACGCCTTCCTTGGCCTTGCCTACGGCCTGATTGGCGAGACCCGAGGCCTTGTCACTGGTGCTTCCCATGGAATGTTCCTTTTTCGCGAGTTGTCTGCCTGACCGGCGAGGACCAACGTCGCTTTGTTGGGAAGGTTCCGCATGCCATGGACAGCGCAGCACAGCGAAAAGGCCCGCCACCGACGCGAATCGTGACGGGCCTTCTGGAGTAGGTCGGGCGTCCCACCGCCCGGCCTGTTGCGAAACCTGTCAGGGGGACGATGGTTCCATCACGACGAGAGGTCCGCGGGCTTCCGGGACTGCGGATCAGCCAACTCTCCCAAGGTCGCATGATCTCATGGGACGATGGAAATGCTGGTGTGTCGGCCCCGTCAGTTCCGGTCCACCGGCTTGGAGCGCATGCGCGAGACCGTTTCGCGCTCGGCGCGCTTGGAGCGCAGCGGCGGCAGGCCGCGGTCGATCAGGTCCATATCCTCCAGCACCATGTCGCCCATGCGCTTGAAAGCGATGTCGAGCGCGCCGGCGCGGTGGGCCGAGCGCAGGAAGCCGGGCAGGGTGCGAACCGGATGATCCAGTGCTGGCGGTTCTTCCGGGAAGACATCGCTGGCGGCGACGATATGGCCGCTCTTCACCGCCGCCATCAGCGCGGAAAAATCGACGACGCCGGCGCGGCTGAGCAGGATGAACGCGGCACCCCTGCGCATGCTGGCGAAAGCGTCCGCGCCGAGAAAGCCCTGGTTCTCGGAAGTCACCGAGGCAACGACGAAGACGAAGTCGCTCGATGTCAGCACCTCGTCCAGCGAGGCCGGTTCGACGCCATTGTCGATCAGGATCGATGGCGGCAGCCAGGGATCGAAGACCTTGGTGCGGGTGCGGAAGCCCGTTAGCAGCCGGTTCAGCGCGCGGCCGAGATCGCCGAAGCCGATGATGCCGACATTGGCGCCAGAGAGCAGCCGCGCCGTCTGGTTGCCGTCGCCGCCCCACAGCTCTTCGCCCCGGCGGAAGGCGAGGTCGGCATCGACGATGTCGCGGGCAAGGTTCAGCGCCATGGCAAGGCCAAGCTCGGCCACCGGCTCGGCGAACACCAGACCGGTGGTGACGACATGGATACCGCGCGCGAACAGCGTCTCGTAAGGCATGTTGTTGAGGAGGTTGGACTCGACATTGAAGACGCAGCGCAGCGCCGTCATCCGACCCAGCGTCTCGGAGGAGATCGGCGGCTGGCCGACGATATAGCGGACCTGCGCCAGCACATCCGCCGGCAGGCCGGCGACGCCTTCGGCCGTGGTCTCGACGATGCGGTATTTCGCCCGAAAGCGCGCCAGCTGCGGCGGCGTGAAGATCAGCTCGAGCGAGCGCGGTTCCGGCGCGCTGATCACCAGCGGCAAATCCTTGTTTGGCACGACGATCCCTCCCGGCGCGGTCCGACGCCGCGCATTTTTGCTTTGCCCATGTCGTTGTCCACACCCGTTTACATTTTGGGCGACATGTGGCTTCGCAGCTAAAATACCGCCGATGAACCGATTTACAACTGCGAAAAATCGTTTTACTCGTTTCTCCCGCGGGCAGGAATGCTTCTGTCCGCGCCTCGGGAGGAGGAGCAATGGCGCACAGGCAAGACCAGCAGCGGCGCGCGTCGATCCACGACGTGGCCAGCCGCGCCGGCGTGTCGGCGGCCACCGTCTCCAAGGTCATGGCCGGCGTCACCACGGTCAAGCCCGACAATGCGCAGCGCGTGTTCGACGCCATCGAACAGCTTGGCTACCGCGTCGATCCGCTGGCCTCCGACATGCGCCGGGCCAAGCGCCGCATCATCGGCGCCATCATGCCGGAATTCGAAAGCGAGTTCTTCGGCCAGATGGTCACCCAGCTCGAGAGCCTCGCCGAGCAGCGCGGCTATACGCTGGTGGCGGCGTCGAGCCGCGAGTCCGAAGCGCGCGAAACGGAGATCCTCGCCCGGATGCATGACTGGCGGGTCGCCGGCGTGGTGCTGGCGCCGGTGCGCAACGAGCATGGCCCGGCCGCCGCCTTCATGAAGGCCAACGGCATGACCGGCGTGCTGATCGACCGGGTGCTCTCCGACGACGCTTTCGACACCGTGTCGGCCGACAGCGCCTCGGCCAGCGCCGAAGTGGCGCGCGAACTGATCGGCAAGGGCCATCGTCACATCCTTGTCGTCGGCCTCGGCGAACAGGCGGCGACGGTGCGCGCCCGTCTTGACGGGTTTCGCACTACCGCGCTGCAGTTGGCGCCGGATACGCGCGTCGATGTCGTGCTTGCCGAAACCGATGTCGACCCGCTCAGGGCGCAATTGCGTGACTATTTCGCGAAAGGCGAGCGCCCGACGGCGGTCTATTCGCTGTTCCTCAAGGGCACGCTGGTGGCGCTGTCGGAGTTCCGGCGGCGCGGCTGGCACTGTCCCAACGACATTTCCCTGGTCGGCTTCGACGATGCCGAATGGATGCAGGCGACCTGGCCGGCCATCGCCGCCGTGGTGCAGCCGGTGCGCCAGATCGCCGGCCACGCCATGGAGGCGCTGTTTGCCCGGATTGAGGGCGGGGAGGGGCCGCCGACGGCGCGCCTCGAACCTTGCCAGGTTCTGATGCGGGAATCCGTTGGCTCGCCAGGCTTCGCCGACAACGGCGTCGCGACCGCGCACGATCACAGAGGCTGAGATGAACACTTTTGGACTGCACACTTTCGCCATCGCCCCGGTCTGGGACCTCGACCTGATCGAGCCGCAGATGGAGCGGCTGAAGGGGCTCGGCATCGGCCTGCTCGAAATCCCGCTGCTGCGTCCCGAAGAGATCGACACCAGGCGCACCCGCGCGTTTGCCGAACGCTGGAATGTCGAGCTTATTCCGTCGCTTGGCCTGCCGGCTTCACTTGACGTTGGCGCGCGGCCGGACGAGGCTTTGGCCTTTCTCGAACCGGCCTTCGGCGTCTGCGAAGCGGTGCGCAGTCAGGCGCTGGGCGGCGTCACCTATGGCACGATCGGCAAGACCTCGGGACGGGCGCCAACCGAAGGCGAGATCGACGGCATGTGCCGGTTCCTGGTGCGCGCGGCCAAAGCCGCCAAGGCGCATGGGCTGAAGCTCGGCATCGAGCCTTGCAACCGCTACGAGACGCATCTGATCAACCGCGGCATCGACGCCGCGCGGATCATCGAACGCGTCGGCGCCGACAACATCTTCATCCATCTCGACACCTATCACATGCATATCGAGGAGGAGAGTTTCGAGGCTGGCTTCAGGGCGGCGGCGCCCTATCTCGGCTATGTCCACGTCTCGGAAGCCAATCGCGGCGTGCCGGGACGCGGCATGCTCGACTGGGCGGCCTGCATGAAGGCCATCGCTGACATTGGCTACACCGGCGCCATCACGCTCGAAAGCATGAACCATGTCGATGCCGACATCGCCGGCGGGCTCGCCGTCTGGCGGCCGGTGGCGGAGAACCCGGACGATGTTATCGGTGTCGGCCTGCCGTTCCTGCGCGAGGCGGCGAGGAAGGCGGGGCTGCAATTGGGGTGAGTCCTCGGATTAACTGGTCCGCCGCTGTGCGGCGGATGTAAGCAACAGCGTCAAAGCGTTAGCGCGTTGCTTTCAGCCTACAATCCCAGGCCCGGCGCGCGTCCCTTCTCCGCGGGGGAAGGGAACACGTCTCTGCCTTCGATGGCGGAGAGAGTGGGAGGAACCCTCATGCCATGCGGGGCTCCCGCCGCTGTCCCAAATGGCGCATCTTGCGGCCGATGATCATCAGTTGGCGCGCGGTGTTGTTGCGCAGGCGCCGCACGCGCCATTCCAGTCCGGTTTCGGTGGTGATCTGCTTGGCGTAGAAGCTCACCCGCATGCCGTCCTTGTCGGAGGCCAGCTTGACCGGGTCGTCATAGAAAGCGCCGATCTTGTCAGCCGCCATGCCGGGTGTGTCGAGCCAGCGCGGAATGTGGACGGAATGGAGCTGATCGACATCGACCATGACCCGTCCGATGCCGACGCCCGGCGTCGGGCATGTCGTGTTGAATGCGTCGCCGATGAAGACGACCCCGTCGCGGCGATGGCCTTGTGTCGTGGTCAGATTGACCTGCCTGACCTCGACCGGGCTCGCCACTTCGAAATTGCCGCATCGCGCCGCGATCTCGGGCATCAGCTCGCGAAGCATTTTCTGCGGATCGGCGCGGAAGTCCCGCGTCCATTGTTCGGCGACGGTGCGATAGACGAACATGTTCGCGCGCATCTTGTCCCCGATGGGAAAGACGGTGAGATAGGCGACGCGGTCCGAGGCCCGCTTGCCGTAGGAGGTGACAGCCCCATAGGCGCAGTCACGCCGCGCGATAGCAAGGTCGAATCCCATCGACAGCGAATGCGCCTTCGACAATTCGATGCGCTCGACGCCGATGGCGCGCCGCACCGATTCGCTGTAGCCGGTGGCCACCACCAGCAGGCGGGCATCGATGACGGCGCCGTCGGCCAGCACAAGCCGCTGCCGGTCAGGTCCGGTCGACACCTCGGCGACCTTGCCGATCGTGATCGGCACTTGCGGCGGCAGTGCGTCGCGCAGGCCGTTGATCAACCTGCCATAGGAAAATGCGTACTCCCACTTCTTTTCGCGGGCGAAGAACTGACCGAGGCGGAAGACATCAACGTCGGTAAACGAGGTGACGAGAGGCATGACCATCTTGTCGAGGCCGAGCTTCTGGAACAGCTGCATTTGATCGGCGCCGATCTTCTCGGCCCGGAACTCGTCATGATGAACGCGGTGCGGATCGATCAGCGCCACCTTGCGGCCGGCGTTTCCCAACAACGTTGCCAAGGTGGTGCCGGCCATTCCGGCGCCGATGATCGCTACATCGACTTCGGTCGGGCCAGCCGCGGCGGTGGTCATGTCTTTGCCTTTCTGCTGGTCATCTTGCGCCTGCAAAATCTGACTTGGAAATATCTTCCGGCCCCATATCAACCTCAAGCAACCAGCGCGGGTGGCTGGTAGTAACGATTGTTTACGTTAACGGCGAACGCTTCTGTTTCCAGCGCGGCGCGATCGCCGAGCCATCGATGAACTCCAGGCCGCCAGCCTCGTTGAGCGTGTGCAGCTTGCGCCCATTCCATAGCGCGCCAGGGGTTAAGATGGTCTCGACGACTTGCTCCATGCCGTTCAAATCGAGGTGAGCGACGCGTGCGATGCCAAGGGCCGCGCCATAACTCCGGCGGCAATCCTGCACTGGACGCAGCAGGTCGTTGCCGCGCTTGACCATACGACCAGCCGGCCGCGCCGAGGCGATGTCGACCAGCACGGGGTTTTGGGGATGCGGTGTCCAGGGGCCGCGGAAGTCCGGTGCCGACCACAGATGTAGCTGATCGGAGAAGGCGCCGCCGCCGTCACGGACAGTGGCGAACAGCCACCAGAGCCCGCCATGCTCGACCAGAGTGGCATCGCTGGCGACGACGTCGGACAAGAGCGTGGCTTCCTTGACCCAACCGCCAGGGAAGGCGGTGGCGCGGTAGAGATCGACGGTGCGGTTTGCACAGCTTTCCGGCACCATCCAGACCTCGCCGTCGCGCTCGAAGACGAAGGGGTAGGAGAGGTGGTAGGGCAGGTCGAGAACCGGTTCGGGACGCCCGATCGGCCCAGACGGCCCGAACGGCACGGCGGAGATGATGGCCCGGCCCAGCCGGTGGATATAGTCCTCGACGAACAGGGTCACCTGTCCCTGGTACAGGATCGGGAACGGATCGGCGTAGAAGCGGCTGCCGTCGTCGGGCAGCACCTGCCAGCCGGTTGCCGGATGGGCGCGCAGGTCGAACAGGTCGCGGCCATTGGTCTGGCGCCAGCCGACCTTCCAGTGCGGGGCGTTGTAGCAGAGATGGTAGATCTTCTGGACGACGCGCCGCGCCAGCGCCTTGCCCGCCCTGATGCCGAGTTTGGTGGCGGAGGGCATCTGCGGCGGGACACCGGCCTGCGCCGGTTCGGGCAGCACCGGCAGCGCGGCTCGCGCCGCGCCATTCATTGCTGAGGGGGTCATTGCCGCGAGGATCAGGCTTGCCGTGCGCGCCAGCATGTCCTGGAAGGAGGCCAGCGCGATGCCGCCATATTCGGTGCCCAGGCGCCCTTCGGCGACGGTGACGCCGCTCTCCTCGATGCGGGCAATCGGCGTGCGTCCGTCGAGGATCAGCGCCAGCAGGGCCGCTTCGCCGGCGGCGCCGTCATAGGTGACGCGCCAGACCCGCGTTCCTTCCGGCTTCACGTCGCCGCAGAGGTCGATCACCAGATCGGGAGAGGCGGGCGGCTGCGTCCGATAGGGTGCCAGCGCCGACAGCGGCAGGCGCTTGGCCAGTCCGTCCGCCGGCAGGCCATGGATGGCTGTCTCAAGCTGGAACAATGCCGCGGCGCTGCCTGGAATGCCGCTTCCGACCGGGCTGGCATCGACGGACACCTCGACCTGCGCCAGTGCCGCCAGCCGCCGCAGCAGCATCAGGTGAAAAGCACGGACGCATTCGCTGTCCAGGCGCAGGCTCACTTGCATGTCGCACCCCTAGCATCTCGATCGGTACCCGGCTGGTGTTCGAAAATAGGGCAGGAGAGATGGCAGTACGGATGGTCTGGACTGATCTGCTGCCCCATTTCCATCCGTCTCCTGCTCGCCAGCGCCCGTGTCGACACGCACGTGCCTTTATGAGGCAAACTCCGTGCCAAAAATCAGAAGAGCTCCCAACATAATTAACAGTGTTTTAACAGTTGGAGGAATAGCTAGGTCGAAGCTGCAATTTAAACTTGCAGGCACACGGAGTGTTGTCGGAGCGACCTTTGCAATCATCCCTGCTCTCGTTGCCGCAACAACCCGCTCCGGAGGCGATGCAATATGCCGCCCCGGAGCCAATGCCGACGGCCTCCTATGCATCCTCGACCGTCGAGCTGGGTGACCTGAAGCGCATATTGGTGCGCCGCCGTTTCCTGATCTTCCTGACCGCCGCGCTGCTGACCCTCGGGGCGCTGGCCTATGGATTGCTGACGCCGGCGCTCTACAGCTCGGTGGCGGAAATCCTCATCGATCCGCAAGACCTGCAGGTGGTCACCAACGACGTCAATCCGAGCCGCGTTCCGCCCGATGGCGGCATCACCATGGTGGAAAGCCAGGTCAGTGTCGTCCAGTCGACGGGTGTCCTGCTCAAGGCCATCGAGGCGACCAAGCTGACCGAGGATCCGGAATTCAACGGGCAGGGCGGGTTGCTGAGCCGTCTGCTCGGCGGCGTGCTGGGCTCGCGGTCGGCCGAAACCGACAAAACGGGCAAGACGCTCGACGCGCTGCGCCGGCGGCTGGCGGTGAAGCGTGCCGACAAGGTGCTGGTGCTCGACGTGATCGTCACCGCCAAGAGCGCCGACAAGGCGGCGAAGCTGGCCCAGGCCGTGGCAGAGGCCTATCTGGCCGATCAGGCCGCCGCGCGCTCGAAGATGGCCACGGACGCTTCCGATTCCATCACCGCGCGGCTGGAGGAGCAGCGCAAGCGCGTGCAGCAGGCCGAGAACGCGGTCGAGGCCTACAAATCCGCCCACAACATGGTGATGGCGGCGGGCAATCTGGTCAGCGACCAGGAACTCACC
>NZ_PNOT02000351.1 GCF_002879535.1 Mesorhizobium intechi | reverse complement strand
GCATCCGGGCTCCGTCGCCACGAAGCGCAGCGCGGCAAGGTCTGCGAGATCGCGCGGCGCGGTGTCTTGTCCCGGAGCCGCGACCAGCACCAGCTGTTCGGCGCCTATCGTGCGCCTGGCCAAGCGCGCATCCTTCGCACCGCCCTGGCGCTCGAAGCAGAAGGCGACGTCGATGTCGCCATCTTCCAACAGGTGCCGCAGCGTGCCGCTGTCGGCCACTTTCATCCGCACGGTGATTTCGGGATGGCCGGCCTGAAACGCTGGCAGCCAGGGCGCCAGGCGGGCCGAGGCGATCGTTTCCAGCGCGCCGATGGTCAGTGCCTCGCTGCTGCGCCCGGCAGCCGCCAGCACAGCCGCGCGCGCCTCGCCGTCGAGCCGCAGCAGCTCTTCGGCGATCGGCTTCAGCGCCAGTCCGGCCGGCGTCAGATCAAGGCCGGACTTCGAACGCGTGAACAGGGCAGCACCCAATTCCGCCTCGAGAGACTGGATCTGGTCGCTGACACTCGATTGCGCGAGGTTCACCGCTTCGGCAGCCCGCGTGACGTTGCGGCTGCGCGTCACCGCGAGGAAGGTCTTGAGCAGTCTGGGATGCATCGCCCGGCCGACACCAGGCCTATTGCAGCTGCGGCTTCTTCAAGAAACTGCCGCGGTCGGCGGATTTGACGCGCAGCCAGGTCTCGCGGCCGTCGCGCACCACCCGCATCGGGATCTCGGCGCCGGCCGAGCCGCTGTCCCACAGCTTGCGATAGAAATCGGCGAGCCCGTCGACCGCGCCGTCGCGCACCTCGGAGATGACATCGCCCTGGCGCAAGCCGGCTTTTGCCGCCGGACCGCCTTCGGTCACGCTCATCACCACCACCTTGCCGTCGCTTTCGGCCGACAGGGCGCCGAGCCACGGGCGCGGCGGCTTGGCCACCTGGCCGCGCGTCAGCAGATCGTCGAGGATTGGCGGCAACAGGTCGATCGGCACCACCATGTTGATATCGGCGACCTCGCCGGCGCGGCTCATCTGCAGGCGCAGCGAGCCGATGCCGAGCAGCGCCCCCTCGGCGCTGAACAGCGGCGCCCCGCCCCAGGACGGATGCGCTGGCGCGATGAAGATCGCCTCGTCGAGCAGATACTCCCAATAGCCGGCGAATTCCTGCTTGGTGACGATCTTGGCCTCGACCGCCCGGCCGACGCCGTCGGCAAGCACCACCGCGTCGCCGATCCTGGCCTTGCCGGCATCGCCCAGCGCCACGGCGGGCAGGCCGGTCGGGGCCAGCGCCTGGACAAGGCCGAAACCCGATTCCTGGTCATAGGCCAGCGCGTGCGCCGGGATGACACGCCCGTCATGCGCGGTCAGCCAGACCTCCTCGGCTTCGGTGATGAGATAGCCGATGGTCAGCACCAGCCCGTCATTGCGGATGACGACGCCGCTGCCTTCCCTGAGCGTGCCCAGCGCGCCGGCGGTGAAGGCATCCTCTGGAACAGTAGCGCGCACGGCAACGACGGAGCGCGGATTGGGATTGATGGCCATGATTTTGTCCTGCGATGCAAATGCTTGGCGGCTTCTCCTATAGGTATGCCTCGGAGGGGATGGTGCAAGGGGTGAGATATGGTGGCCGCAGGCCCCGAAAGGCCGCGCCGGCGCCCACATAAACAATAGTTCAACGCAAGTTGAACTTTCGCCTCCGCAGCCCTAGCTGTAGATGCATCCGCTCAATCCCATCCTTCCCATCCACCCGAGGCCCGACATGACAGACTACACCCCGCCGAAAGTATGGACCTGGAACAAGGCGAATGGCGGCGCCTTCGCCAGCATCAACCGGCCGATCGCCGGGCCGACGCATGACAAGGAATTGCCCGTCGGCAAGCATCCGCTGCAGCTTTATTCGCTGGCGACGCCGAATGGCGTCAAGGTGACCGTGATGCTGGAGGAGCTTCTGGCGCGCGGCCACAAGGGCGCCGAATACGATGCCTGGCTGATCCGCATCAACGATGGCGACCAGTTCGGCAGCGGCTTCGTCGAGGTCAACCCCAACTCCAAGATCCCGGCCCTGATGGACCGCAGCGGCGCCACCCCGGCGCGCATTTTCGAATCCGGCTCGATCCTGGTCTATCTCGCCGAAAAGTTCGGCGAATTTCTGCCCACCGAACAGCCGGCGCGCGCGGAAGTCCTGTCCTGGCTGTTCTGGCAGATGGGCTCGGCGCCATATCTGGGCGGCGGCTTCGGCCATTTCTATGCCTACGCGCCGCAGAAATTCGAATACGCCATCGACCGTTTCGCCATGGAAACCAAGCGGCAGCTCGATGTGCTCGACCGCCGGCTGGCGGAGACGGAATATCTCGGCGGCAAGGATTACACGATCGCCGACATGGCGGTGTGGCCCTGGTATGGCGGGCTGGCGCTCGGGCGCATGTATAACGATTCCGGCGAGTTCCTGTCGGTGCAGGAATATAAGCATGTCCAGCGCTGGGCCAAGGCCATCGACGCCCGCCCGGCGGTCAAGCGCGGCCGCATGGTCAACCGCGCCTTCGGCGAACCGGCCCTGCAATTGCATGAGCGCCATGACGCCAGCGATTTCGACACCAAGACGCAGGACAAGCTGGCCGCCGAATAAGCGACGGCAAAGGCTGACAAGAAAAACCCGCCACCAGATTGGTAGCGGGTTTTTCAAATGCCTGGTGCTGAACCAGTTAGTGCAGCACTTCCACGATCTGGCGGGTATCCGGGTCTACCAGGACAGTCTGGTCGTTGATCACGGCGACGCGATACTTGACATTGGGCACTTCGCGCAGTTCGACCTTGTCGGGCACCGGCGAGCCGAGCTTGAGCTCAAGGCCCAGCAGATTGACCGACGCCAGCGGCTGCTTCTTGACGTATTCGCGAACCACGGTTTCCTGCTCCGGCTGAACGACGATGGTGTCCGCCAGGGCCGCACCGACACCGCCCATCAGGACGATCGCGGCCGCCGCAGTCGAAAGATAATGTTTCATAACAACCTCCATATCAATTATCCGGGCTTCCCGCCCTGCAGGAAAACTCGGCCATCGTCGCGAGGTTCCATCGCGATTTGTGGAATAAATGCGACACGCCCAACAAATGCCTATTTTTCTGTTGTTTTCGAATCGAACGAAAGCACGCCAATCTATGCTTCAAAAAAGCACAGTTAATTGCCGCATTGAAGAATAATACGAAATGCACCTCGGAGGATGCGTCCGTGGTGCTCATTCAAATAGAAAGCGAACCGCTGATTGCCTTGGCGAGCTAACGTGGAGCACACGGTGTCGTTCCGCCTGCCGTCATGGAACGCATTAAAAAGGCTCGCCTGGCTGGCAGCAAGGCGAGCACTGCGCCATGCCGGCGGAGGTGGCGCCGCACCGGTCACATCGGGGAAACGCCAGCGCTGGCATCCAGTTCCGGCGCGGGGACTTGGCCCATTCCGATCATCGCGTCCTCCCGTGACCAAGCATCCCCTTGCGCTCGTGCTTGTCGCTGTAGCTCTGATCGCGCCGTTTTCCGGCCTTGCCTGGCGAACGCGCGAATGGATGGGCTGGCAGCGCGTCGTCCCACCGCCGATCTATCCCCTTCCCAGGTGACCGACCTCACAGCGAGACGCCGTCGCGGTGCAGCGGCGGGACGCCGTCGACCTCACCCCGGCTCGCCGCCTTGCGTGCGCGACTGTAGATCAGCCGCATGACCAGCGCGAAATAGCCGATTTGGAGGACCACCAGCACGGCTATCGTCCAGCCCAGCGCCTTCCAGAAAGAACCGGTAGCCACGTAAGCCCACAACGCGACGATGATGGTCGTGGCTGACATCCCCACGAGAAATGGTCCAAAATACATCGATCCCACATCGCCGAAACCGCCCGGTTTCGCACGACTCCCTACCCGAATTCCCAATGCCCGCGGATAAGGTTTCATTATTTTAGCAACTGCGCAACTATGTGATCGTCCAACCTTGGCCCGCCATCGAAATTTGTTGCGCGTTGACCTGGTCGGGAGCAATTTGATGCTCCCGGTCTGCGGGTAGCGCGGAAATAAGGGCGGGGATGGGGAAATGACGCTCAAACTGATCGGGGCCGGTTTCGGCCGCACCGGCACGTGGTCGACTTTTGCCGCGCTGAACAGGCTCGGCCTTCCCTGCTATCACATGCAGGAAGTGATCATGAACAAGGCCAACAAGGGCCATCTCGATTTCTGGCGCAAGGTGGCCAACAGCCCACCCGGCAGCCAGCACGACTGGAACCGCGTCTTCGCCAACTATACGGCGACAGTCGACAATCCCGGCTGCTGCGTGTGGAAAGAATTGCTGGCCGCCTACCCCGACGCCAAGGTGCTCTTGACCCTGCATCCGCGCGGCGCCGAGGCGTGGTACGAAAGCACGATCGACACAATCTACTTCACCGAGAATGTCTGGCAGTTCCAGGTTCTGGAATGGCTGACGCCCTTCGGCTGGAAGTTCGGCGACATGTCGCGCAAGCTGATATGGGGCCGCACGCTGGACGGCGTGATGAACGACCGCGCCAAGGCGGTTGCGCGCTACAACAGCTATATCGAGGAGGTGAAGGCCGCGGTGCCGCCGCACAGGCTTCTGGTCTACAAAGTGACGGAAGGCTGGGGCCCGCTCTGCGATTTCCTCGGCGTTGCACAGCCCAACGAGCCCTTCCCCAACCTCAACGACCGCGAGACGATCAAGAAGATCATCCGCGACATCATCAAGGGCTCCTACATCATGCTGGGTCTGGCGGTAGCGGCAGTTGCGGTGGCGGTTGCGGCGCTGTGGTGGTGGCTGGCGTAGCTGCATCCGCAAGCCCAAGTCGGAAGGGCGTCCGACCCCCTTGCCGCGGGAGCCGGGAACCAACCACTGCACCCCGAGTTTCGCTTTCAGTCTTTTCAAGGATTGGAGGCCTGGCAGCATGGCACCGCGCAGCAAACCACGCACCGGCAATGACGAAAGCCCTGATGTCGAGGGGCCGACCATCGAGCAGCAGAACTGGGACGCGATCAGGGGCAGCGAGATCCTGCCCGACGCCGTGTCGGAAAACGGCGACATGCGCTACGGCGTCGAAAAGGACGGCGACCTGCCGGAGGAGGACGATGACAACGCACTCCAGGACAGCGACGACGCCTTGCCCGACGACGAGGAAGAAGCCGCGATCAAGCGGCACCCGACACGCGAGGGGCGGTTCGACGAGACGTGAGGGCCGACGCCCTTTCAAGCGTTCCACACCCGTAATGTCAGCGTGATCCTCCGGGCCAACCCGCCCCCGCAAACTGCCGTGTGGGGGAGTTTCGAAAAGAGCGGGCGCGCGTGGTTGCCGCAGACCGACGGCGCGTCCTCGGGCAGCTCCTTGACCTCTGCGGGCGGCTGCGGACGCCGCAATCCCGGATTTCCTCACCCGCTTCGCCTGCGAGCGGGTGAGCTTCTTCAGATGGTTCCGCTTGTCGGCAACAGCCTGTTGCCACGCCATCCGGACTGAACGAAGCTCCACTTCACCTGCCTTCTGGGCACATTTTCTCCAATGAATGTGGAAGCTGGCACACCGTTGTCGGATGTCGGGGCCGCCGCCGTCCTGCCCCGCCGGCGCCCGAATTGGCCCTCGACATGGTAAAGCCTTTATATCCAATTTGGCTAAAGTAACGGAACATCCAATGGACATTGCCGGAACCGAACAGGACCCGTCGGACCTTTGCATGCACCACCTAAGACCTTGGTCCCAAAAGGAAACGCAAAAGACCGATATGGCCCGTCATCGGGAACATCCCGCCTTTGCCATCGTTTGCCGCAAGGTCTGCTGAGCCGACTGGATTTCGGAGAACGAGCGATGCACCATCGGTCCATCATCACCAGAACAGGCCACGGCCCGGCTACGGCGGTCGCCGTGTTGATGGTCGGACTTGTGGCGGTGGGAATCGTATTCCTCGTCCTGGGCGGCTTGCTCTACCTCGGCGAGCAGCCCCCTGATCAACGCGCGCTGTCCTCCGTGCCAGCCCGATCGGCCCTGGCGGCCGACCCCCGCGCGGTCGATTGATGTGTGCGCAAGCCGCGACGCCGCCCGCCGGCGGCGCGTGTCAGCCCGCCAGCACCTTGCCATCCCTGGCGACGGCTTTGCCGCGCCGATAGACCGTGCGGTCCTTTGGCACGGCCACCACCGCTTCGGGCACATGCCGGGCCGGCATGGCGACGAAGTCGGCGCTGGCGCCAACCGCGATGCCATGTTCCGCCAGCCCCAGCGCCCTGGCGCCGGCACGGGTCACCACATCGAATGCCGCCTCGAGTTCGCGGTCCTCGTAGAAGCCGGAGCGATAGCCGATCATGTTGGCGCGGTTCAGCATGTCGCCATCGC
>NZ_PNOT02000190.1 GCF_002879535.1 Mesorhizobium intechi | reverse complement strand
GGGCAGGCGCTTGGTGTCGACATCCTGGGGATCGTGCGAGGAGACGATGATGTCGACCGCGCCCGCCCTGACCGCCTCGATCATCGCCAGCCGGTCTTCCTCGGCGCGCAATGGCGGCGTCAGGCGGAAAAAGGTGCGGTACTCACCGACATCGTTTTCATTGAGCGACAGGCTGTGGATCGACACGCCCGATGTCACATCAGCGCCATCGGCTTTGGCGCGCGTCACGGCGTTTGCGGCCATCGCCGTCGAAATCTTGGCCGCGTGATAGGCGCCGCGCGTCAGTCGCGCCAAAGCCAGATCGCGCTCGAGCGGGATCGTTTCGGCTTCACGTGGAATGCCGGAAAGGCCGAGCCAGCTGGCGTACAGGCCTTCATTCATCACGCCTGATGAGCCGAGGTCCGCATCCTGCGTCTCGTGCACTATCGTGGCGCCGAAATCGCGGGCATAGGTGAGCGCCCGGCGCATCACCAGTGAACTGGCGATGGTGTGGCGGCCATCGGTGAAGGCGACCGCCCCGGCCTCGCGCAGCAGGCCGAACTCGGTCATCTCGCGGCCGTCGAGCCCCTTGGTGATCGCCGCCGCCGGGAAGATGTTGACGATCGCCGTGTCCTTGGCTGTGCGCAGCACGAATTCGACCAGCGCGACATTGTCGATCACCGGATCGGTATCAGGCATCATGACGATCGAGGTGACGCCACCGGCCGCTGCGGCGACGCTTGCCGAAGCGATGGTCTCGCGATGTTCGCCGCCCGGCTCGCCGATAAAGACGCGGCCATCGATCAGTCCAGGAATGATCGCCTTGCCGACGCAATCGATTGTCATGGCGCCATCGGGGGCGCCCTGGTTCAACGCCGCTTTGCCGGCGGCAACGATCTTGCGGCCCTCGACGATGACGGAGCCGACTTCGTCCAGGCCGCGCGAGGGGTCGAGGATGCGGGCGCGTTCAAAGACCGTCGTGCTCATGCGCCCCGACCCTCTTGATTACGGCCCTCTTGATTGCGACGAGGGTCGAGCAGCGCTTCCATCACCGCCATGCGCACCGCGACGCCCATCTCCACCTGCTCTTGGATCACGCTTTGCGGGCCGTCGGCGATTTGCGAGGCGATTTCGACGCCTCGATTCATCGGGCCGGGATGCATCACCAGCGCGTCACCCTTGGCGGCCTTCAGCTTTTCGGCATCGAGGCCAAAATAGCGGAAATACTCGCGCACCGAAGGCACGAAGGCGCCTTCCATGCGCTCGCGCTGCAGGCGCAGCATCATCACCACGTCGGCGTCCTTGAGGCCTTCGGCCATCGAGCGCGTGACGATGACGCCCATCTTCTCGATGCCTGACGGCAGCAGCGTCGAGGGCGCAACTACCCGCACCTGCGCGCCAAGCGCGTTGAGCAGCATGATGTTGGAGCGCGCCACGCGCGAATGCAGGATGTCACCGCAGATCGCCACGATGAGTTTCGACAGCGGCCCCTTGGCGCGGCGGATGGTCAGTGCGTCGAGCAGCGCCTGGGTCGGGTGTTCATGCGCGCCGTCGCCGGCGTTGACCACCGAGCAGCCGACCTTCTGTGCCAGCAGGGCGGCAGCGCCAGCCGACTGATGGCGGATGATCAATATATCGGGCCGCATGGCGTTCAGCGTCATCGCCGTGTCGATAAGCGTTTCGCCCTTCTTCACGGAAGAACTTGCCACCGACATGTTCATGACATCGGCGCCGAGCCGCTTTCCGGCCAGCTCGAACGAGGATTGCGTGCGGGTCGAGGCCTCGTAGAAGAGATTGATCTGGGTGCGGCCGCGCAGCGTCGAGGTCTTCTTTTCGGACTGCCGCGAAATCGCGACGGCCCGATCCGCCCGGTCGAGCAACAGCTCGATGTCGGCGGGCGAAAGGTCGCTGATGCCCAGAAGATGGCGGTGAGGGTGGAGTGGCAGGGACGAAGCGTCGGTCATCTCAAGGCGCTGCTATAGGGTGCGGATTTTGCGCCCGCAAGCACCAGCTTTGGATTGGCGCCTTTCTCCCCGGTATTTTCGTCGCGCACACGGCAACGCTTGGCTATATCTAGCCGATGGCCCCGGATTCGTGGCTTTCCGACGATAGGGACGAATTGTGACCGACGACGTGACGAACCAGCCGCCGCCGATGACGGGCGGCAACGCCTGGCGAGGCGATCCGTTGCTGATCCAGCTTGCCGAGCGCTTTTCCGACCCGGTGCGCAAGGACCTCGACGGTCTCGGCCGTTTCGTCCTGACGCAGGAGGCGCAGGAGCTGGCGCGCCTGGCCAATGTCGAGACGCCGAAGCTCAGGACCCATGACCGCCAGGGACGCCGCATCGACCTCGTCGAGTTCCACCCCGCCTACCACGCCTTGATGCGCCGCTCGGTGGCGAACGGGTTGCATTCTTCGGTTTGGGAAAACGGCGATGCCGAGATCGGCCGCCGCCACCAGGTGCGCGCCGCCCGTTTCTACCTGACCGCCGAACTCGAGACCGGGCATCTCTGCCCCATCACCATGACCAGTGCTTCGCTGGCGGCGTTGATGGCCAGCCCAAAGCTGTTTCGCGAATGGGCGCCGCGCGTGACGACGCGCAAATACGACCAGAGCCAGAAGCCGCCGGTCGAGAAGACCGGGCTGACGCTCGGCATGGGCATGACCGAAAAACAGGGCGGCACGGATGTGCGCGCCAATGTGACGAGGGCCGAGCGCGCCGGCAGCGGTTTCTATCGCCTGACCGGTCACAAATGGTTCATGTCGGCACCGATGTCGGACGCCTTCCTGGTGCTGGCGCAGGCGCCGGAGGGATTGTCTTGCTTCCTCGTGCCGCGCGTTCTCGGCGACGGGTCGGGCAACGGCTTTCGCTTCCAGCGGCTGAAGGATAAGCTCGGCAACCGCTCCAACGCCTCTTCCGAGGTCGAGTTCGTCAACGCTATCGGCGAGATGGCCGGCGAGCCCGGCGCCGGCGTGAAAACGATCATGGACATGGTGACCTTGACCCGGCTCGATTGCGCCGTGGCGTCCTCGGCGATCATGCGGGCAGGGCTGGCGGAAGCGGTTCATCATGCCCGCCATCGCCAGGTGTTCGGCTCCACCTTGATCGAACAGCCGCTGATGCAGCGCGTGCTGGCCGACATGGCGCTGGATGTCGCCGCCGCGACCGCTTTGTCATTCCGGCTGGCGCGCTCCTTCGACGAGGCGGCGAGCGATCGCGGCGAAGCGGCGTTTGCCCGCGCCATGACGCCGGTCGTCAAATACTGGGTGTGCAAGATCGCGCCGCCGCTGCTCTACGAGGCGATGGAGTGCCTCGGCGGCAATGGCTATGTCGAGGAGGCGCCGCTCGCCCGCTATTACCGCGAGGCGCCCGTCAACGCGATCTGGGAAGGGTCGGGCAATGTCATGGCGCTCGACGTGCTGCGCGTGCTCGGGCGCGCGCCCGGCCTGTTCGAAGAGGTGCTGGCCGGCATCGACCGCGATCTCGGCGCCGGTGGGCGCGGCACGATCGGCGTGTTGAAGGCGGCGATGCAGGTGGCTTCGACCGACGAGGGGTCGGCGCGGCTGTTGACCGAACAGCTGGCGTTGTCGGCCGCGGCGGCGGAGCTGCGCCGGCTAGGGGCAGGGCGGATCGCCGATGCCTTCGTCGAGACCCGCCTGGCCGGCCAGTGGCGCAACACCTACGGCATGATCGATTCGCGCCACGACGCGCGCATGATCATCGACACGCTCTATCCGCCGGTGAACTGAACCGAGAGCGGCGCATCCGCCGGTCCTCCGACCGGTTGAGCGCATCTGAGAACAGTGGGTGCGGCCTGTGGATCGCCGTTAACCTTAACAAATGGTTTCCATTGCGGCGGCGAGCGGCAGAGCCCACTGTGAGTCCTGCCGAAGCAGGAACCCCGATGCGACACGTACTGACCTCCTTTCTGTCTGTGCACTGGGCGATTGTCTTCGCCCTGCTGGCGCTGATCTGCATGGATGGAGACCGCGGCGTGACCGCAGCCCTCGGCGTGCTTGGCGTGACCGTCGAGAGCGCCCGGTTCGTCGATCTGCAGAACGTTGTCGTGGTCGCGCCGCTGGCGATCGCCTTGCTGGTCGTGGCGATGCTGTTCTTCTGGGCCTTTGTCGATACGCTGATCAACGATCCGGCCAGCCCGGGCGCCGACAGCGTCGTTCGCATCGCCTTCATTTCCGCGTCGGGCGTCCTGTCGATGATCCTGATCGGTGGCGCCGCGCAAGGGATCAACGGGCTGTTCATGGTCGTTGCGGTGCAATTGGCCGCGCTTCTGGCCTCATATGTCGCGATGCTCGCCGAGCGGCGCTCCGAGGCTGCGTTGCATGACGCTGACTTTCGCGGCACGGCGCACAGTATGGCGAAGGCCGCGGCCCATAATTCGCTGCTTTCCCTTATATCGGGCCGAACCGGGTCGAACGGGAAGGGAGGCCGCTGATGCGCTATATCTTCGCATTGTGGGCGGCCCCGATGGCGCTGTTCTGGGGCTGGTTCTACCTGTCCCTCAACGACATGAATTTCGGCTATGTGATGCTGACCCGGCAGCTGCACGATTTCGTGTTCCAGTTGTATGGCCAGATGCTCGGCATCGATCCGGCCATCATCCCGGGGATGGTGGCGAAGGCCTGCATCTTCGACGGATTTCTGCTGATGGCGATATGGGCTTTTCGCCGCCGCCGCGAAATTCTGGACTGGGTCAGGCGTCGTCGGTCGGGCCCGGTTCCGCTTGACCGCCCAATTCCGTTCGATCGCCTGAATCGAGCGACTGAAGCCGGTCCAAGACTCCCTGCAGAATAAAGGCCGCGGCCGCCGAATCGATCTTGCCGGCACGTTTGGCGCGCGAGAAATCCATTTCGATCAGCGTCCTCTCGGCCGCCACAGTCGACAGCCGTTCATCCCAGAACACAAAGGGCAGGTCGCTGAGTTGCGCCATATTGCGCACGAAGGCGCGCGATTTCTGCGCGCGCGGGCCTTCCGACCCATCCATGTTGATCGGCAGTCCGATCGCCACCGCGCCGACATTCTCCTTCTTCAGCAAGGCCAGAAGCACGGCGGCATCGAGCGAGAATTTCTTCCGCATGATGACCGGGCGCGGGTGAGCGAAGGCGAATCCCCGGTCGGAGACCGCGACGCCGATCGTCTTGTCGCCAAGATCGAGCCCCGCCAGCGTCCTGCCGTCGGCGAGCCATGCCGGCAATTGCTCAATCGTGATGATAGCCAACGGTTTTCCCTTGTCTTTTTCAGCAGCGTGCGTCCTTCCGGATGCGCGGCGGACACTATACCCTTTGATATAGGGGTCATCGGCGTTCTATCCTCTGGCCCGGCAATAATCGAGGAATGCATTTCATGAAACTGACCTGGTACGGCCATTCGGCCTTCCGTATCGAAACCGGCGACGCCAAGATCCTCATCGACCCGTATCTGATCGGCAACCCGTCCTGGACGGGCGGCTGGGAAGGGCCGGCGGAAGGGATCACGCATGTTCTTCTGACGCATGGACACAGCGACCACATCAGCGGCGCGCTGGAAGTGCTCGGCAAGAGCGGCGCGCAACTGGTCGCCAATTTCGAGATCTGCATGTATCTGGTCGGCAAGGGCGCCGACGGCAGCAAGATCAATCCCGGCAATATCGGCGGCACGGTCGATTGCGGCGGCTTCACCGCCACTTTCGTCCAGGCGCTGCACTCTTCCTCGTTTGGCGAAGACGGCGGCAAGAACGTCTATCTCGGCAATCCGGGCGGGCTGGTCCTGCATTTCCCGGAAGACCCGACGCTCTACCATATGGGCGATACCGACATCTTTTCCGACATGGCGCTGATCAACGAATTGCATGATCCGAAGATCGGCATCGTGCCGATCGGCGATCGTTTCAC
>NZ_PNOT02000324.1 GCF_002879535.1 Mesorhizobium intechi | reverse complement strand
CGTCTCGACAAAGCGGCGCTCGCCACCGGACGAGCCGCCCTGCCCGCCCGGCTGCTGGACCGAATGCGTGGCGTCGAAGATCACCGGCGCGCCGATCTCGGCCATGATAGGCAGCGCGCGCATGTCCGACACCAGCGTGTTGTAGCCGAAGGACGCGCCGCGCTCGGTTGTGAGCACGTTGGCGTTGCCGGAACCGGTGATCTTGGCGACCACATTCTTCATATCCCAGGGCGCGAGGAACTGCCCCTTCTTCACGTTGATGACCTTGCCGGTTTTCGCGGCGGCGACCAGCATGTCGGTCTGGCGCGACAGGAAGGCCGGGATCTGCAGCACATCGACATGCGGCGCGACGATCGCACACTGTTCCTCGGTGTGGACGTCGGTCAGCACGGGGAGCGAAAATTCCTTGCGCAACTCGTCGAAGACCGGAAGTGCGGCGTCCATGCCGGCGCCGCGCGTTGCCGATAGTGAGGTGCGGTTGGCCTTGTCGTAGCTGGTCTTGTAGACGAGGCCGATGCCGAGTTTGGCCGTCAATTCCTTCAGCGCGCCGGCCATGTCGAAGGCATGCTGGCGCGACTCGAACTGGCACGGGCCGGCGATCAGCGCCAAGGCCGCCTTGTTGTCGAAGACGACATTGCCGACCGTTACCGACGAATTCGGTGCCATCGAATTGGGCACTTGGGGCTTGTTCATTGTGTCTCCCGGAAGATGAAAGCCGCGCCCTGTCCGGATGCCGGCCGCACGACAATATCAGTGCCCGCTATATCGTGTTGGATAGCATTGGCTGCAAGCAGGCTCGACGTGGCATCTATGCCGCAGACGGCAAAGACGATCGCGGCGAAGCGCAGCTTCGTGGACGAACCCGCCGGAATGCCAAAGCGAGCGGTGAATGATTTGGGGTCGAGCACGCTCAAGGTTGCCCTTGGCAGGACAAACGCCCCGCCGTCGCCGCTGGCAGCAGGATCGTTCGCCGAGATGGAAATCAGCCTATACTGTTCGGTGGGCTGGTCGCTGATCGCCACCACCTCCAAAATGCCAGTGGCACCATTGGCGTGGGCCTGCAACGCCGTACGGTCCACGTCAGGCGCATTGATGCGCTGGCAGACAAACAGGAATGCGTCGGTTGCTCCGCTGGTCGCAGCAAAGGCGAGCTTGAACGATGCGGTATCGCTCTTGCCCGATGTATCGGTGAAAGCGCGCGAAAAGCTCAGCATGCCTCCCGCCGACAGACCCGCGCCGACGAAACGTGCGTGGTCGGCATCGGCATTGTCGGTCGCCAGGACCACAGCCGAAAACCCGTCGTCGCCACGGCTGTCGCGATAGAGGCGATCGCGCGCGACGAAGACGTTGCCGGCGGCCGTCGCGTCGATCGCTGCCTGTTCATTGCCAATCGCGAGCGGCTCCAGATAAGTGCCGTCAGCGAGAAAAACGCAGCAGTTTACCGTTCCAAAGGGATGGACACCGGTCGGCGCGACGACGAAGCCCAGCGCAGTGAGGCGGGCTCGCGCCACATCGAGGTCCGGCGTCGGCAAAACGAGATGGTCAAGCGGATGCGTGCCGGTGGTTGGTCTGTCGGTCATCGGGCGCGGTGTGCATCATTCCGGAGCGCGGTTCAAGGCCGTTTCCAGCCGCCGGCCGCCGGCACTTGTCGAGCTCCAGAACCGCGCCCGGATCAGCCGCGGGCCACGACATCGGCGGAATAGCGCAGTTCGCGCAATGGTTTGACCTTGGCTGTCGTCTGCGCATAGAGCGGATGCGCCTTGTAGGCGGCCAGCGCCGCGTCATCGGCGAACTCAGCATAGACGACGACATCAACTTCGTCCGACAGCGGGTCGACCTTGGTGTTCAAAGTGACCTCGAAGAGACTGGAATGAGGAATGTTGCCGAGCGCCAACAGCCCGGTGCGCACTACCTCCACATCCTCCTTGCGCCGCGCGCTGAAGAAAACGATATGCCGGATCAATCCTGCCTCCTCGATCTGAATGTCGGGGTCTTTTGTGACGGCGGTTTCGTCGCGTCAACCGTTCATGGCGCCACGCGTCCTTGCGACGCGCGACAAACGATGCCGGTGCCAATCCCGCGGCGACGGGCATGTGGGACGACGCGCGGGGCTGCGCTCTTCGAGGGAAGTTCAGGCCTTGCCGGTCACGTAACGCACGACGTGATTGAGCTCCCTGACCGAGATGTCCAGATACCGGCCCTGATTGTAGAGGCCGTCCCAGATCAGGAAAAACGCGATTGCCGCAATGACGATTACATAACGCATGGCTAAAGCTATCGCACATGCGCCGCGACGGCCATAGACGTTTTGGATTGTGGACAGCAGCAACTTGACGCAAGGCGCAGATGCCAGACGCCACGTGGTACATCCCCGCCAGTGGCCTGCCTCTTGAAGTTCCCCCTCATCACGTGGAAGATTGTGGCAGGCATTCAGTGGGAAGCACCGGGAGCTACGTGGACAAGGCACGGCTTTCGAACCTGGCGAATGACCCAAGAGAACCGTGACCCGGCAATTTGCGCCGGCACCACGGAAATCCAGGGGCACGAAATGGCAGACGGGGATCATCATAGCGTAGCGCCGAGCGAAGCGGTCAGGCTCGACGAGTTCAATTTCGCCGAGATCGTCAAGGGCCTGCCGGTCAAGGCGCGCATGGTGCTGTCGGCGGCGATGAATCTGCCGCGCGGCTCGCTCAAGGTCAGGATGCCGGATGGCCGCGCCGTTCTCGTTGGCGGCAAGGGGCCTGGCCCCGATGCGGAGCTGGTGCTCAAGAACTGGCGCCTGCCAGGCCGCGCCTTTTCCGGCGGTACGATCGGCGTTGCCGAATCCTACATGGACGGCGATTGGGAAAGCCCCGACGTCACCAGCTTCCTGGAATTGTTCGTGGTCAATTCGGCGATCGGCGAACGCGTCGCCGGCGGCGCCAGCTGGCTCATCAACACCGTCCAGCGCATCCGCCACTGGTTCAACGAAAACACACGCACCGGTTCGAAGCGCAACATATCGGCGCATTACGATCTCGGAAACGCGTTCTACAAGGAGTGGCTCGATCCGAGCATGACCTATTCCTCGGCGCTCTACGCCAATGGCGCCAACGACCTGGAGAGCGCCCAGGCCGCCAAATATCGGGCGCTGGCCAGGGACACGGGCATCGGCGGAAAGGACCATGTGCTGGAGATCGGCTGCGGCTGGGGCGGTTTCGCCGAATTCGCGGCACGCGAAATCGGCTGCCGCGTAACCGGGCTGACGATCAGCCGCGAACAGCACGATTTCGCCAAGGAACGCATCGCCAAGGCCGGGCTTGCCGACAAGGTCGACATCAAGCTGCAGGATTACCGCGACGAAACAGGGACTTACGACCGTATCGCGTCGATCGAGATGTTTGAAGCGGTCGGCGAGAAATACTGGCCGGTGTTCTTCTCCAAGATGAAGGCCTGCCTGAGGCCCGGGGGCACTGCGGGCCTGCAGATCATCACCATCAACGAGGCCGCCTACGACACCTATCGCGCCAGGCCGGATTTCATCCAGCGCTATGTTTTCCCGGGCGGCATGCTGCCGACACCGTCGATCCTCAAGGCGCTCGGCAAGGACCATGGCCTCGCGCATCTACGCGAGCGCGTGTTTCCCGATGACTATGCGCGCACGCTCGCCGAATGGCGCAACCGCTTCTGGGTATCCTGGGAAAAGATCGTGCCGCTCGGCTTCGACGACCGCTTCAAGAAGCTCTGGGAGTTCTACCTGCACTATTGCGAAGCGGGTTTCCGCGCCAGCTACATCGATGTGCGGCAAGTGGTCTACAAGGCGTAGGCCGCCGTGAACTGCCAATGTCGGGCCTGATCTCGACATCGCCCTGTGATCGCCGTCAAAAAGTCCGATCCTCAAGCAGGATGTCGCCTGGGACAGGCGAATCGAAAAATCATGGGCAAACGGACAATCTTCTTCGCGTGCGTCACCGTCGCGGCGGGAGGTATCTGGTTCAACAACAGCTCATTGCTGTCGAGCCGTCCTCCCGGCTTTCCGGCAGTACTTGCCCATCGCGGTCTTGCCCAGGATTTCGACCACACGGATCTTGGGTCCGACACATGCACGGCCAGTCGCATGCTGCCGCCTCGCCATGCCTACCTCGAGAACACGATTGCCTCGATGGAAGCCGCCTTCGCACTTGGCGCGGACGCGCTCGAACTCGATGTCCACCCGACGATGGACGGCAAGTTCGCTGTCTTCCACGACTGGACGCTGGATTGCCGAACCGATGGCAAGGGCGAGACCCGCGGCCATTCCATGACCGAGCTGAAGACGCTCGACATCGGCTACGGCTACACGGCCGATGGCGGCAAGACCTACCCGTTTCGCGGCAAGGGGATCGGCATGATGCCGTCGCTGGACGAGGTCGTGTCGCACTTCCCGGCTCGCCGCTTCAACATCAACGTCAAGAGCAATGATCCCCACGAAGGCGAGGCGCTGGCTGCCTGGCTCGCCAGGCTGACACCCACGGAACGCGGCTACCTCTCGGTCTATGGCGGCGACAAGCCGATTGCCGCGGTCAAAGCGGCGTTGCCGGACATGCATACGCTGAGCCGCGCGTCGCTCACGCAATGCATCGCACGATACGCCGCGCTGGGGTGGAGCGGATATGTTCCGGATGCCTGCCGCCAGGGCATATTGCTCATCCCCATCAACGTCGCCAAGTGGATGTGGGGTTGGCCCGACCGTTTTCTCGACCGCATGCAGGACGTCGACACGCGCGTCTACCTACTCGGCCCCTATTCGGGCGGCGGTTTCTCGCAAGGGCTGGACGATCCCCAACTCATCAACCAATTGCCGGATGGCTATTCCGGCGGCATTTCCACCGATGCGCTGGATCGCGTCATGCCGGTGATCAAGCAGCGTTTCGCATCCTAGCCGAGCCCGCCCGCTGTCGACCCGCCTCCACCCCTTCGATCGCATCCTCTTGATGCGAACGTGATGAAACCGGGATCACGCGTCTATCGTTTTGACGCATCCGACGCCCGCGCCCAACCCAACGCCGAGCGCCTCAGATCATAGGAGGCTTCCTTGAAGCGAACTGTTGCCGCCATCGCCATCCTGCTTGCCGCCATATTTGCTGCCGAAGCACGGAGCGTAGTTCCACCAACACTCATGAATGATCCGCTGGGCCGTGGCCTCAGCCCAGCCTTGACGCCTGGCGCGAGCGATCTCATCGACAATACGCCAACCTCGACCATCCACGAGGTGCACACTCCGGCCGGCATGTCGCCGTTGACCGTGCCCAGCGATCCGACTGGCACGTCCCTCGAGCCGACGCGGCCAATCAGCCCGCAAGCCCCAGCGACGGCCTTGCCGTTGGCGCCGGCGCCTGCAAACTGACGCCGTGCGATGCCGATCAGAGAAGGATGCGATACTTTGCAAACCCCGCTTCGCCCTCGCCGGCCGGTTCGATCTTCAGCGACTTCACATCGGCGATGAAATCCTTCGCCTTTACGCCTGTCTCGAAGACGACGCTGGTTCCCGGCAGCGGTGCGAACGACCAGTTGCCGTCGGCCGACGGGTTGATGGTGCCCTGGCTCACAATGTAGCGAACGATGACGTCGCGGTTGGTGTCCGGCGCCTCGTAGATGATCTTCGAGGCATTGATGTCGGGGAAATTGCCGCCGCCGCCGGCCCGGTAGTTGTTGGTCGCAACGACGAATTTCCGATTGGGATCAATTGGTTTGCCGTCGAACATCAAGTCGACAATGCGACTGGCGCCAGCATTCGCCACTCCGCCCTTGGTGTCGTATTTCGGCGGCTGCGACAGATCGATCTTGTAGGAGACGCCATCGATGACATCGAAATTGTATGACGGGAAGTCGGTGTTTATGAGCGCCTGGTCAGCCTTACCAACCTCGATCTTGTTGAAGATGCCGGCCGACATCTCCAGCCATTCCTTCAACTGCGCCCCCGTGATCTCAACGGCCCGCACGGTGTTCGGGTAGAGATAGAGGTCGGCGACATTCTTGATGGCGATGTCGCCGGCCGGCACGTCGGTGTAGTAATCGGCACCGTTGCGCCCGCCCGCCTTGAAGGGAGCAGCGGCCGACAGCAGCGGCACATCCTTCCACTGCGTACTTTTGAGAATATCCTTCAAGTACCAGGTCTGCGCCTGGCTGACGACCTGCACCGACGGGTCGTCGGCGACCAGCGCGAAATAGGAATAGAGCGGCGCGGAGGTCTTGCCGACCGGACGGCGCACATAGGCCAGGGTCGCCTGGTGGTCCTGTTCGAGGGCGGCGATGATGCGCTTGTCGTCGGAGACGGTCGGCTTGTTCTTGTTGTCGACGCGCTCGAAGATCGGCCGCGCCTCGGAGGTCGCGGAAACGACCTTCCATTTGGATCCGTCACGCTCCAGCATCAGGTCGATGAGACCCATATGCGAGCCCCAGAAACCGCCCATCACGGCGGGCTTGCCCTGCAGCGTGCCTTTCTGCGTGTCGACGCCTGCGAGCGACTGGAAGTCCTTCTTGCCGGGGAACACCAGATGCTGGTGGCCGGTGAACACGGCATCGATGCCATCGACGCCGGCAACGAAGAACGAGGCGTTCTCCATCATGTCACCCTGCTTCACGTCGATGCCTGAATGCGAAAGCGCGATGACGATGTCGGCGCCCTCTTCCTTCATCTGCGGCACCCAGGCCCTGGCCGCCTCGACGATGTCTCGCGTCTTGACGCTGCCTTCGAGATTCTTGAGGTCCCAGACCATGATCTGCGGCGGCACGAAGCCGATGATGCCGATCCTGATCGGTTGCTCGGCGCCCGAACCATCCTTGATCTTCCTATCGAGGATCACATAGGGCTTGAGATAGAGCTTGTCGTCGCGCGGGTTGGCGGCAAGCTCGGTGCCGCGGATCAGATTGGCGCAGACGAAGGGGAAATTTGCGCCCGCCAGCACCTTGTCCAGGAAGGAGAGGCCGTAGTTGAACTCGTGGTTTCCGAGGGTCGAGCACTCGTAGCCGAGCAGGTTCATGCCTTTCATGATCGGATGCAGATCACCGTCCTTCAGGCCCTTCTCGTAGGCGATGTAGTCGCCCATCGGGTTGCCTTGCAGCAGGTCGCCATTGTCGATCAGCATCGAATTGACGGCTTCCTTGCGCACCGCTTCGATCAGCGACGCCGTGCGCGACAGACCCATCGTGTCGTTGGCTTTGTCGGCGTAGTAGTCATAAGGCAGCACGTTCACGTGGATGTCGGTGGTCTCCATGATCCGAAGATGCGCCTGGTTGGCCTGGGCGCGGGCGGAGAAGGGATGAAGCACGATCAGCGCCCCTGTGGCTGCGGCGCCGGCGAGGAAACCGCGGCGGGAGACGGAATGGAGCAGTTGCGACATGTATTCTCCTCATTGACAACGTGACACGCCCTGCCCCAAGCGAACTTCGCGCCGAAATCAGCTCAAGTCCATTCAAGAAGTCGCGCGCATCCGCACGCCAATCCATCAGCACCAGATGACGTGCGGATGAATGGGACAGTGAAGAAGAGTCAGGTCTTGTCGTCGTCACCCTGGGTGATCAGCCGGGCGCTGCGCTGCCCCGTGAGGTAGATCCATAGCCAACTCAGGGAAACCGCAAGCCGGTTGCGGAAACCGATCAGGAAATAGATGTGCGCGATGCCCCACAGCCACCAGGCGAGCCAGCCCGTCAGCTTGATCCAGCCGAAATCGATCGCGGCGGCGCGTTTGCCGATCGTCGCCAGATCGCCGGCATGTTTGTAATGAAATGGCCGCGCGGTGTTGTCACCGCCGAGCCTGGACTTGATGGTCGCGGCGACGTGGCGACCCTCCTGCTTGGCGGAAGGCGCCACGCCGGGTACCGGCCGCCCATCGGGCCGCAGCACAAGGGCGGCGTCGCCGATGACGAAAATGTCGGGGCTGCCAGGCACGCTGAGGTCAGGCTCGACGAGCACCCTGCCCGCGCGGTCCGCCTTCGCTGCCAGCCACTCGGCGACGGGCGAAGCGGCAACGCCAGCTGCCCACAGGATCGTTCGGGCCGCCAGCTGCTTGTCGCCAAACACGACACCTTCGGCGTCGCAGCGCGTGACGGCCCGGCCGAGCTCGACCGTCACGCCGAGTCGCTCGAGCGCCTTGCTGGCATAATCTGAGAGTTTTGGAGCGAAATTGGCCAGGATGCGGTCACCGGCCTCGATCAGTACCACGCGTGTTTGCCGCGTGTCGATGTTGCGGAACTCGCCGCGCAGCGTGTCGTGCGCCAGCTCGACTATGGTGCCGGCCAGTTCCACGCCAGTCGGGCCGCCGCCGACGATCGCTATGGTCAGCAGCGCCTGGCGTCTGGCGGGATCGGTTTCCCGCTCCGCCTGCTCGAAAGCCGTGAGAATGCGCCGGCGGATCGTTGTGGCGTCCTCCAGCGTCTTCAGGCCTGGCGCGAAAGGCTCCCATTCGTCGTGGCCGAAATAGGCGTGACGGGCGCCGGTGGCGAGCACCAGCGTGTCATAGGCGACGGTGCTGCCGTCATCGAGCAACACGCGTTTGCCGGTACGGTCGACGCCGGTGACATTGGCCAGCAGCGTCGTCACGTCCTTGCGTTTGCGCAGGAGATGGCGGATCGGCCAGGCAACCTCGGAGGTCGCCAGCGCGGTCGTGGCTACCTGGTAGAGCAGCGGCTGGAAAAGATGGTGGTTGCGCTTGTCGATCATGGTGATGCGCACGGGCTGTCCAGCCAGCGCGTGGGTGAGTTCGAGGCCGCCGAATCCCGCGCCGACGACGACAACATGGTGGCTGACCTGGTTCATCTCATTCACCCTGATGGCAAGATGCCTGTCCCGGATGTAGGTATTTTTGTGCACTGCAACAACGCAGAGATAGTGCCCGGGACTCGCCCTCCCATGTCGTGAATGCACAAGTTATATCGTGTCGCGAGGTATAGTGTCACCGAACACGCTATGAGGTGACGCATGGCCAACGATCATGACGACCAGGGTCCGGCACAGTATGCCTCGCCTCCCTGCTTCATGCACGAGCTCGATCCCGAATTCCGGGCGCCGCTGTCCGACTGGACCGATGTGCGGCGTTGGCGCAAGGCCGAACGCGAGCGGCTGATCGCGGCCCGCCTTGCCGTTTCGGCCGACGCGCGAACGGCAATGTCCCGGCGCATCGCCGAAGGGCTCGACACGATCATCGGCGAGATCCGCGGCCGCATGGTCAGCCTTTACTGGCCGTTTCGCGGCGAACCGGATCTGCGGCCATGGATGGCGTCCGTCAACGAGCGCGGCGGCAGCACGGCATTGCCCATCGTCGTCGAGAAAGGACACCCCCTGATCTTCCGTGCCTACAAACCGGGGGACCGATTGGAAAAGGGCGTCTGGAATATCCCGATCCCGGCTGAGGGCGATCCCGTGCTGCCGGACATCGTCGTCGCGCCGATCGTCGGCATTGACCCGGCAAATTATCGCCTGGGTTATGGCGGCGGGTTCTTCGACCGCACGTTGGCCGCCATGCCGTCCAAGCCGCTGGTCATCGGCGTCGGCTACGAACTGCAGCGCGTTGCCACCATCTATCCGCAGCCGCACGACATTCCGATGGATCGGATCGTGACGGAAGCCTGAAGCCTGTCTGGAGCAAGGTCAGCCCGGGAAGCTCAAGCCATCTCAGGCTTCATGCCCATGGCGGTGCGGTCGACGATTTCGCGCAAGGCGAAGGACGAGTTGATCTTGGTCACATGCGGCATGGCCGATAGCCATTCCTTGTGGATGCGCTCATAGTCGACCAGGTCTTTGGCCGCGATGCGCAGGATGTAGTCGTATTCGCCCGACATCAGGTGGCAGGACAAGACATTGGGGCAACGCTTGATCGCTGCTTCGAAATCCGACAGCGTCTTCTCGAACTGGCCCGACAGCGATATATGCACGATCGCCGTCATCTGATGACCGAGCGCGGCATTGGACAGCCGGGCGTGGTAGCCACGAATGGTTCCGGATTTTTCCAAATTGTCGAGCCGGCGCGAACAGGCCGACTGCGACAGGCCAACCTTCTCGGCGAGCGCGGCATTGGGTATCCTGCCGTCCTTCTGTAAAGTCTCAAGAATGGCGATATCGATCCTGTCTAGCGGCATTTTTCGTGAATCCTGCGAATATCCTGCTATTTCGCGCAAGGATTATCGAAACAGGCCGGGCC
>NZ_PNOT02000311.1 GCF_002879535.1 Mesorhizobium intechi | reverse complement strand
GCCCTGCGCCGCTCAAACGGCAGGCGATGAGAAAACCGCCGATCGAAGCGCAGAAGCCGGAGAAGACATAGGTCATGAACACGGTGCGGCGCACGCGGATGCCGGCATTGTGGGCCGATCGCCTGGAGCCGCCGACCGCCAGCACATGCCAGCCCGGCCGCGAGCGCGTCAGCGCGATATGGGTGACGATGGCCAGGATGATGGCCAGCCACACCGAGACCGACAGGCCCCAGAAAGTGCTGTCACCGATGAAGTCGAGCACGTCGGATGTGGCGGTCGAAAGCTGCACGTCCGCGGCATAGGTGGTGACGAGAATGTCGAACAGTGCCCGGCCGAAGATGAAGGTGACCAGCGTGGTGAGAAAGGCGCGCAGCCTGAGGTAGCCGACGAGGTAGCCGTTGATGGCGCCGAATACGAGGCCGGTGGCGAGAGAGGCGACCATCGCCAGCCAGATCGACTGTTCGAGGATGAAGAAGACGTAGACGGCGGAGAAGCAGGACAGCGCGAAGATCGAGCCGACCGAGAGATCGATGCCGCCGCCCAGCATCACCACCGTCATGCCGGTGACGACCATCGAGAATTCGCCGAGCTGGCGGGTCGATTCCTGCAGCGCGTTCAGCTTGAAGAAGCCGGGAATGACCGAGCCGAAGGTCGCCAATGTCACCACCAGCGCCAGGAAGGGAATGGCGTTGTCGGTCCAGCGCTTGGTCAGGATCTCGCCGACCAGATGGTCTGGCACGAGGTTGTAGCGCCAGGACTGCAGGCGTTCGCGTAGGGACATTGGTTTCCGTTGATCACGAGAAAGAGGTGGCCGAACTTATCCGGCCACCTCGTAGAATCTATTCGACCCGCGTGGCTTACTTCGCCGTCGCCTCGGCCTGCAGCGCCTTCAAATCCCAGCAGCTGTCGGGCTTGAGGTCGGCCTTGGTCGTCGCCTTCTCCAGCGTGTAGATGTAGGTGTGCGAGGTGCCGGCCGGCTGGCCACTCTGCAACAGGAATTTGATGATGGCGTTCATGTCGCCCGACTGGCGGGCAAGATCGGTCATCACCACGGCGCCATAGGTGCCGTCGGCCAGCTTGTCGCAGTCGGCGGTCTTTTCACCACCGCCGGTGGTGACCAGAAATACCTTGCCGTCGAGCTTGGCGTCGCGGATCGCGGCGGATGCGCCGGTGGCGTCGCCGTCCCAGAAGTCGATGATCGAGCAAATGTCCGGGTTCTGCTGCAGCATCGTGGTCGTCACGTTGCGCGAGGTCGTGGCGTCCCAATTGGAGTCGGGCTTGGCCACGACCTTGAAGTCGGGATGCTTGTCCAACACCTTCATGATGCCGGCATACTGATAAAGGCTGGAAGAGTTCGCCTGGTCACCCTGCACCAGGCCGATCTTCTTCGACGAGTTTTCACCACAGCCCTTGATCGCCGCTTCGGCCTCGAGCTGACCCAACCGGTCCCAGTCGCTGCCGACGAAGGCGTCGGCCGGGAAGTTGGCGGGGTTGTCGACCAGAAGCACGTAGGTGCCGGCGGCCTGCGCCTTTTTCATCAGCTTGGAATAGGAGTTGAGGTCCGGGGCGTGGATGATCAGCACGTCCGGCCTGGTGTCCGACGAGATGGCATCGGTGATCGCCTGCGCGCCTGCGTCCACCACCCAGTTCGGATCGCGCGTCTCGAAGGTGCCGCCCCAGGCCTCGACCTCCTTCTTCAGATAGTGCGCCCAGCCCTGCGCCAGGTCGAAGCCCATCGCCAGCGGCACCAGCATGACCCGCTTGCCCTTCAGCGCCTGTGCGTAGGCCGCCGGGCCTGGATCGTCGGCGGCGAAGGTCGGCACCACGAAGGCGGTAACGGCGAGCGCCGTTGCGGCGGCCATAAGTGTCTTGATCAGTCTCATGTCACGTCCTCTGGTTCGGTTTTCATTGCCGGCCGATCGTCGCGATCGCGCCGGGTACCCCTGAGCAGATGGGCGAGCCCATCTGCTCTAAATGTCACCCTGCTGCGCGGTCTGTTCGTCGCGCGGGTTGATGATGCCGTCGACAATGATGGCTCCCAGCAGGATCGCCGCCTTGATGAGGTTCTGGTAGAGCAGCGGAATGTCGATAATGGTCATGGCGTTGAGCAGGATGCCGATCAGCGCCGCCCCCACCAGCACATTGCGCACCCCGCCCCTGCCGCCCGACAGGCCAATGCCGCCGATCACCGCCACCAGCACGATGTCGTAGAGCAGCGTGGAATTGACGACGCGGGTGTTGATCGAATGCAGGCTGGCCGCGGTCAGCAGGCCGGCGATCAGCGCCACGAAAGCGGAGAGCACGTAGCGCAAAACCAGCATCGGCCGCACCGGAATGCCGATGTTGCGGGCGGCGACCGGATTGTCGCCGGCGAAGTAGATATAGCGGCCCCATTTGGTGAAGCGCAGGAACAGGAAGAACAGGAAAGCCAGGCCGGCGAAAACGAACACCTCGATCGGGATATCGAGAAAGCGCAGGCCCCCAAGCAGCTCGACCCAATGGCCCTGCGGCACCGGCACAGCGTCCTGCGTGATCAGTTGCGAGCGCACATAGCCAAAGACGAAGGAGCCGGTTGCCAGTGTTACGAAGATCGCCGGCACGTCGGCATAGGCGACGAGAAAGCCGTTGAGCAGGCCAATGGCGAGCACGCCGGCCAGCACGTAGGCGAAGGCCACCCCGTCCGAAGTGCCGGTGTTGAGCAGTTGCAGATACCAGGCGACCGACATCGCCATGATCGCCACGGCCGACAGGTCGATGCCGCGCCCGATGATGACGACCGCCATGCCGAGCGCCAATATGCCCAGCACCGACACCGACCTGACGATGGCGACGAGGTTGTTGGGGTCGATGAAGCCGGGCAGGCCGATGGCAGCTGCAACGAACAGCATCACTGCGATGGCAAAGACAATGCCTTCCTGATTCAGGCTCCTGGGATTTAGCCAGCCGATCGCATTCATGTGCGTTTGCCCCGATGGCAGCGCTGCCATCCCGAAAGCAAAAGCTAATCGGCTCTGCGCTAGTTCGTCAAATGAATCCGCGTTCAGAACGCGGCGTTATGCCAATATTCGCCGAGTGGACGCATCGATTGCCAAAACTGGCGCAATGCCCGGAAACTCCTGCACTTTTGGCAATCGATTGCATCAACGCGGCCATCCGCGAAAGTGCCGCATCGAGGCGAATGGATGAGGCGGAATTTATCTTCGCATCAGGCGAGAAAATCCGATTTTCAATTCCCCGCGGCGTGGCCGGAAACCTCGGCGCCCGCAGTAGGCGGCAGCACCAGAAAACGCAGCGCCGCCACCAGCCCGATAGCACCGATCACGAAAAAGGTGATTCGAAAATCGACGAGGTCGAGCGACGGTTGGGCCCTGGCGATCTGCGAGAGGTTGAGGATCGCCGCCGCCACGGCGACGCCGAACAGCATCGCCACCTGCTGCAGCATCGAGGACAACGTCGCCGCCGAACTGCGCTGCGCGGCGTCGATATCGGCGAAGGCCAGCGTGTTGAGCGCTGTGAACTGCATCGAGCGCGACAGGCCGGCGATCAGCATCAGCACCACCACCAGTGCCTGCGGCGTCTGCGGCGAGATCACCCCGCAAGCCATGATCGAGGCCGAGGCGATGATGCCGTTGATCACCATCACCGAGCGGAAACCGAAACGCCGCAGCGTTGGCGTCGTCACCGTCTTCATGCCGAGATTGCCGAGGAAATAGGCCAGGATCATCAGGCCGGCTTCGACAGGCGAGAGGCCGAAGCCGAGCTGGAACAAAAGCGGTAGCAGGAACGGCGTGGCGTTGATCGCCACCCGGAAGATGGTGCCGGCGGCAAGCGTCGAGATGGCGAAGGTCAACACCTTGAACGAGGAGAGGTCGAGCAGCGGATGCGGAGCGCGCCGCAGATGCCGCACTGCCAGCCAGCCGATAACGACCCCCGCCGCGATCAGCGCCGTGGTCGGCAGCACGCCATCCTCGGGATGCGCGATGCGCTCGAGGCCGTAGAGCAGGCAAGCGAGCCCAAGCGACGTCAGGAAAAATCCCGGCCCGTCGAGCGGCTTCGGGTCCGCCTCGCGATCTCCCGGGACGAAGCGGGCGACCAGCACCAGCCCGATCAGCCCAAGTGGGATGTTGATGAAGAAATTCCAGTGCCAGGACAGAGTGGTGGTGATGAAGCCGCCAAGCACCGGACCGACCACCGGCGCGAACAGCGCCGGCCAGGTGATCAGCGCGGTAGCGTTGAGCAGCTCGGATTTCGACGCATTGCGCAGGACGAGAATGCGGCCCACCGGCGTCATAAGCGCGCTGCCCAGCCCCTGCACGGCACGTGCGGCAACGAATTCAGTCAGATTTTGCGAGAAGCCGCAGGCGAGCGAGGCCAGCGTGAACAGCGCGATGGCCAAGAGGAAAATGTTGCGCGCGCCGAAACGGTCGGCGAGCCACCCCGACAGCGGCACGAACACCGCCATCGTCAGCATGTAGACGGTGATGCCGATGCTCATCGCCACCGCGGGCACGCCGAAGGACTGGCCCATCTGCGGAAGCGATGTCGAAATGATCGTCGAATCGAGCAGTTGCATGAAGAAGGCGATGGCAACGATCAGCGCCACGCGCCGCGCATTGGTGGCCGTTTCCGGCAAGGCCTCAGTCTCGGGAATGGCAGTCATGTCGGTCCGGTTTGAACAGCATTTAGCCGGCGGCGTCCAGACACAGCGCAACAAACTTTCGTGTCGCGTCGCGGCCTGCTATGGGATGGGCGAGGTGAGAAGGTGCGCGCGTAAAATGAAGCCCATCTATATCGACTATCTCAATGCCCTCGACATCGAAGCGCTTGCTATGACCGATGGCGAAATCATCGCCGCGGTCGAAGCTGGCCTCGTCGCCCAGGGCAAGGGCCAGACGGTGATCGAGCCGCGCGTCCATCTCGAACCGGACCCATCCTTCCATGGCCATTTCAATGTCTTGCGCGGCTATGTGGCGCCGCTCGACACGGCGGGCGTGAAAATCGTCGGCGACTATGTCGACAACTACCTGCACGGCCTGCCCTCGGAATTCGGCATCCTCAATCTGTTTGATCCACGCACCGGCACGCCGCGCGCCATTCTCGACGCCACCGTCATCACCGACATGCGCACCGGTGCGGTCACCGCGATCGGCGCCAAGCATCTGGCGCGCAAGAATTCGAAGGTGCTGGCCCATGTCGGCGCGCGCGGCACCGCCTACTGGAACGTGCGGCTGCTCGACCATCTCTTCGACTTCGATGAAATCCGCGTCCATTCGCGCCGCCCGGAAAGCCGTGATGGCTTTGCGGCCAAGCTCTCCGCCGATCTCGGCAAGACGGTCACGGCCGTAGCCGACTGGAAAAGCTGCGTCGAGGGCGCCGACATCGTCGTCGAGGCCTCACGGCTGCCGCAGCCACAACCGCTGCTCAAGACCGAATGGATCAAGCCCGGCGCGCTGGTGGTGCCCTATGGCACGATGAGCGCGGTGGAGCTGTCGCTGACCGACATCATGCAGAAGATGGTCGTCGACGATTGGGGCCAGTGCAAGGGCGGCAAGTTCGGGTCGCTGCGCGCCCATGTCGAGACGGGACGGCTCAGCGAAAAGACGCTGCACGCCGAACTCGGCCAGGTCGCCGCCGGCCTTAAGCCGGGCAGGCAGAGCGACGACGAGACCATCCTGTTCTGGCATCGCGGCCTGTCGCTCTCCGACATTGCGCTGGGCAAGGCGATGCTCGCCAAGGCAGGAGAAAAAGCCATCGGCCAGAGGCTGCGTTTCGCATGAGCGCGCTGGTCCTCACCGGAGCCGGCGTCTGTGTCGGTGATGTCGCCACCGTCGCCCGCCAGGCGCGCAAGGTAGAGATCGGATCCGAAATCATCGGCAGGCTGGAGAAGGCGCGAAAGGTGCTCGACCAGGCCGCGGCCTCCGGCCAGCAGATCTACGGCCTGAACACCGGGCTTGGCGCCAATCTAGGCACCTTCGTCGAAGGCGACGCCAGCGCCTTCCAGCGCCAATTGCTGCAGGGCCGCAGCGGCGCGGTCGGCGAAACTCTGCCGGTAGAGGCCGTGCGGGTCACCATGGTCGCCCGCGCGTCGATGCTGTCGGCTGGCGGCTCCGGCCTGTCGCCCATGGTCTTCGTCGCTCTGGTCGAGGCGCTGAATGCCGGCGTCCATCCGGTGATGCCGTCGCTCGGCTCGATCGGCGCCGGCGACCTCGTGCTGATGACCGCGCTTGCTCGCCTGCTGATCGGCGAAGGCGAAGCCGACTATCAGGGCCGGCGTATGCCGGCGGCCAAGGCGCTGATGATGGCCCGCCTCGCGCCGATCAGCCTGGCTCCCAAGGATGGACTGTCGCTGATCAACGCCTCGGCGGTCTCCGCCGGCAGCGGTGCCCTCGCGATAACGGATGCGCTGTCGGCGCTGGCCCAGCAGCAGCAGGCCGGCGCGCTGACCATGGAAGGTTTTGGCGCCAACCGCACCATCCTCGATCCGCGCCTGCAGATGGCGCGGCCGGCTGCCGGACAGCAGGAGGCGGCGAAGGCCTTGCACGACCTTCTCGCCCGCGACGAACTGCCGGCGCCCACGACGATACAGGATCCGTTGTCGATCCGCTGCATGCCGTCGATCCACGGCGCGCTGATCGAGGCGATCGGCCAGGCAAGGAGTGCTGTCGAGATCGAACTCAACGCCGCCGCCGACAACCCGCTGGTGATCGGCGACGACGAACTGGTGATGTCGACCGGCAATTTCCACACGGCCTCGCTCTCGCTTGCCTTCGAGACGCTCGGCCTGGCCATCGCGCAATGCGCCGCTGCCAGCGTTGCCCGCTTCATCCAGCTCACCGGTTCGGGCCGCAACGGCTTGACCAAATATCTGTCGCCCATCGGCGGCGCCTCGGCCGGTTTCGTGCCGCTGCAGAAGACGGCGACATCGATCCTGGCTGCCATCCGCCACAAGGCCAATCCGGTGATGCTCGACTTCCTGCCCGTTTCGGAAGGCGTCGAGGACCATGCGACCCAGTCGCCCTTCGCCGTTTCGAAATGCGCCGGAATGATCGCGCTGTGGCGGCGGCTGATCGCCTTGGAATTGATGGCCGCCGCCCAAGCCGTCGACCTGCGTGAAGGGTTGACGCTGGCGCCGCGCACTGGCGCGATCTATGCGGCGGTGCGCGCGCATGTATCGATGCTGAAAGACGACCGGCCGCTAGGGACCGACGCCGAGGTGCTCCACGCCATGCTCGCCGACGGAGCGTGGCAAGGCGCTGCGGCGGTCAGCAAGGAAATCGAATAATCAGCTCTTTGCGTCTAACCTTTTCATGAACAGGCCGAGCTCGGCTGGGTCCATGTGCACGACGTGCCTGTCCTCGGGATAGGCGCCGCTGTTGACGTCGGCGACATATTCGGAGAACGCCGCCACCCGCTCCGCCTGCAGCCGATCATACTCGGCGGCGAAGTTGCGATAGACCTTGGAGTGGCGCGGCATATGGCCCCGGTTCTGGCCGAGGATGTCGTCGGCGAACAGATATTGGGCGTCGCAGCCGGTGCCCGCCCCCATCGACAGCATAAGCAGCGAGGTGCGCTCGGAAATCGCCTTGGCGACCTCGACCGGCACCACTTCGATCTCGGCGCCGACGGCGCCGGCGGCCTCAAGCAGCTTCACCGCCTCGAAAACCTGGAGGGCAATGTCGGCGGTCTTGCCGACCGCCTTGAAGCCACCGGTCCAGGTGGCACGCGACGGAATGAGGCCGACATGGCCGATGACCGGGATGGCGTCGTCCGCCATGCGCTTGATCGTGGCATAACCGGCACTGCAATAGACCGCGTCGGCGCTTGCCTTGTAGAGCCGGAAGGCCCAGCGCACGAAATCATCCGCCGTGCCGATCTCGAAGAAATTCTCGCCCGGCATGGTGAACAGGCTGGGCGCGGCATCGCGATACTGCGGGTTGAGCACCAGTTCGGGTGGCACCGAGACGATATCGACCCCTGCCCGTTCGGCGGCCGCCGCCTCGTCCAGGTTCAGCACGCGCAGCATGGTCAGTTGGCGCTTGCCCTTCATCGCGCGCAGATCGGCAACGGTCGGTCTCTTTCGGCTCATTAAAACGCCCCCTCTGTGATGCTGGATCAGTTGCAGCGCGTCAAACCTGGATCATCACCTTACCGGCCTCGACCTTCACCGGATAGGTCGCGAGATTGACGCAGACCGGCGCGCCCTTGGCGGCACCCGTCTTGTAGTTGAAGCGGCCATTGTGCTTGGGGCATTCGATGATGTCGTCCATCACCAGCCCGTCAGCCAGATGCGCCTTCTCGTGCGTGCAGTAGCCGTCGGTGGCGAAGAATTCGTCATCGGGCGAACGGTAGATCGCGAAGGTCCGGCCGCCATGGTCGAAGCGGATGACATCCTCTTCCTCGACATCGTTCACCGCGCACGCTTCAACCCAATCGGCCATCTCGATCTCCTGCAAAATTCGCAATCGCTATTCGGCCGCAGCCGAGATATCGACCTCGTGGAACTCGCCGCGATAGGGCCTGGCCGTCGGCGGCAACTCGCGCTTGAGATAGAAGTCCTCGTATTTCAGCTGGCGCAGCAGGACCGGCCAGACCTCGCGATAGGCGTGCCACATCGACGGGTTCGGTTCGGGCAGATCGTGTTTGATCAGCTCATGCAGCCTGGGCAGTGCGTGGTACGGCACCATCGGGAACATGTGATGTTCGACATGGTAGTTCATGTTCCAGTAGATGAAGCGGCTGATCGGGTTCATGTAGACGGTGCGGGTGTTGAGCCGGTGGTCGACGACATTGTCGGCCAGCCCAATATGCTGCAGCAGGCCGGTCGTCACCATGTGCCAGGTGCCGTAAAGGCGCGGCAGGCCGACCAGCACCAACGGGATCCATGACCCCAGCGCGATCGCGAAAGCGATCGTCGCAACGTACACGGCCATATGCCAGCGGGCGACGATGACAGCCTTGCGCTGTTCCATCTCCGGGATGTAGCTCTTCTCCTCCTCCGACAGCGTGCCGGAGGCCTGGCGCACCAGCGTCGGCAAAGAATAACGGAAATCGAGAATGCCGGTGAAGGCCAGCGCCGCCTTCAACAGGTCCGGCGGGCGCATGACCGCGATCTCGGCGTCGCGGCCGACGATGATGGTGTCGGTGTGGTGGCGGGCATGGCTCCAGCGCCATTGTACGGGATTGCGCATCAGCATGAAGGAGGCGATGTGGTAGACGACGTCGTTCATCCAGCGCGTGCGGAAGGCCGTGCCATGGCCGCATTCGTGCCAGCGCGAGTCGCTCGACGAGCCGTAGAGCACGCCATAGACGAACAGGAACGGCACCACCCACCACGAGCCCCAGAACCAGACGATGCCGGCAGCCGAGCCGAGGATGGCGGCGAGCCAGACAATGGTGTCGCGGATCGCCGGGCCGTCCGAGCGCTGCATCAATTCCTTCATCGCCTTGCGCGGCACGTCGGTGTGGTACCATTCGGCCGACGCCAGTCCGGTCTCGATCGCCCTGCGCGTGCTTTCGCCGACCAGGCTGTAGTCGCGCTTCGTCTTGGCTGCCGTCGTCATCGTCACCTCCCGCGCGGCACCTAGAGGCCGTTGGCGCGGAATTTCCCGTCGAGGAATGTTTTCGCACGCGGCACGTCATCCTCGGTCAGATGCTCGATGATGACGGGGATGTTCGGGTGCTTTTCGCTGAGCCGCTTCAGGTAGAGATCATAGTTGAGCGAGCCGAGGCCAGGCGCCGGCAACTCGATCTCGCCGACGCCGCGGAACGTCAGTCCCTCATGCGCGTCCTGGTCGCCGATATCGGCATGCTTTTCCGACTTGTCGGTGCCTGAGCGCTTCACATCCTTGGCATGCGCGATCCGGATCTTGTCGGTCAGCGTGTCGAACACCTGGTTCAGCACCTGGTCCATGCGGTCGATGTTATGCGCCTCGAAGTAGTTGGTCGGGTCCATCAGCAGGCCGAGGCCGGGATGATCGACATGCGCGAACATCCTCACCGTCTCCTCGACCGAGCCGACGACATTGTTGACGTAGGTTTCCAGCAGGAAGACCGCGCCATGGTCATAGGCGGTCTGGGCAAGGTCCGAAATCACCTTGCGGCATTCCTCGAAACCTTCCTCGGTCTTGTTCCTGGGGTGATGCACCCAGTCGGACTCGGTGTTGTAGGTCCCGGTCTCCGAGATCACGTAGGGCGAACCGAATTCGCGCGCGTTTCGGATGATTTCCTTGAGATAGCCGACGCGCTTCTCGCGCTCGGCTTTGTCGGGATGGACGATGTTGGTGTAGCCGGAGAGGCAGCAGACCGGCAGATTGTGATCGCGGAACGTATCACGCACCTTTCGGGCTTTGTCCCTGGTGATCTGCCCGGCGGTGAGATCGATATCCCGGAAATGCAGATCGAGCTGCACGGTGTTGAAGCCGAGCGCGCGGATGCGCCTGGCCGCCTCATTGAGTTCGTAGGGAAAGTAGCCGGTGAAGATCCCTGCCTGCATCATGATGTGAACTTCTCCCGCTAAGCGATTCAACCGCCACGCCTTATTGCGCGGTCCCGCGTTCAGTTGGTCGAAATTTCGGAAAGCCTGACGGTGCGGCCTTCCGCCATCGAGCGGTAGCCGGCCTCGACCAGCGCCATGGTCTTGACGTTGTCGGCGACCGAGAGGGCCGGTGGCATGCCAGTCTTCACCGCATATTGCAGTTGCTCCATCACGCCGATGAAGGCGTGCGGGAACCACATCGTGTCCCAACTGGGCGTCACCCACTCACCGCTCGTCGTCTCCGTCGAGGCATAGGTCAGCGTCGAAGCGACGCCCGTCGGCCAGCCGATCGTGCCCTTGGCGACACCCTTGGTGCCGTCGACACGCCAGTTGATGTGCTGGTCATCCTGATAGCCCTCCTGTCGCGGCCCGGACCAGACATCTTCCAGAGAAACGGCAAGCACCCCGGAGGCGAAGCGCAATGTCGACACGGTGATGCCGTCCGAATGCTCGAAAGCGGTGCGCGGGTCCTTGCGCGTCAGCGTCGTGATGTCCTGGGGATCGCCGAACAGGAAGCGCAGCACGTCGAGATGGTGCACGCTCATATTGGCGAGCGTCAGCCGGTCATAGTCCGCGAGGAATGCCTGCCAATGCGGGATTGCATGCATGTCGATCTGCGCGAAGACGATGTCGCCCAGTGCGCCGCTGCCGATGATCTGCTTCAGCACGCGCATCGACTGGTCGTAGCGCATGTTCTGGTTGACGGAGAGGACTTTGCCCGACTTGGCGGCTTCGTCGCGCAGCTTGACAGCCTCCTCCACCGACAGCGCCAGCGGCTTCTGCGCCAGGATAGCCTTGATGTGTGGCTGTTTCAGCGCATGACGGATGAGCGCCGGTTGCTGGTCGGGCGGAAAGGCAAGGTCGACGATCTCGACCTTGGAATCTTCGATCAATTGCTCGGGCGTATCGCGAACGATCGGAATGCTCCAACGCCTGGCAACCTTCTCGGCGCTGGCCTTCGTCCGCGAGGCGATCGCAACCACCGGGAACCCGGCTTGCGCATAGGCGGCCAGATGGCATTCGGCCATGATCATACCCGCACCGACGCAGCCGATGCGGTATTCCCTGCTGCGAACCTTCACATCCGGTTCGAAATCGTTGCCTGCCATCCATTCCTCCCTGGAGGACAGCATATAGCGCCACACCTTGCCGGTCAGCCAAGGCAAGCACCATCATTTCCCATCACCGTCGCCGGCGGCGACACCGATCACTGGGGAGCTTTCGCCAAAACGAAGGTCACACCAATTTGCGTGCTTCCCTGGGACTGGCGGTTATT